>JANNFV010000384.1:0-3016 GCA_031380285.1 Hyphomicrobiales bacterium
AGCCATGCGGGTGAGCACGCGCCACATCCAGCCCGTGCCTTCGCGGCAGGGCGTGCATTGGCCGCAGCTCTCGTGCTTGTAGAAATAGCTGATGCGGGCGATGGCCCGGATGATGTCGGTCGATTTGTCCATGACGATGACTGCCGCCGTGCCCAATCCAGACTTCAGCTTGGACAGCGAGTCGAAATCCATCGGCGTGTCGATGATCTGCTCGGCAGGCACCATGCGCACGGAGGAACCGCCGGGAATGACAGCCTTGAGATTGTCCCACCCGCCGCGCACACCGCCGCAATGCTTGTCGATGAGTTCGCGGAAGGTTAGGCCAAGCGCCTCTTCCACATTGCACGGCGTGTTCACATGGCCGGATATGCAGAACAGCTTCGTGCCGTGGTTGTTGGGTGTGCCGATCCCTTTGAACCAGCCCGCGCCGCGCCTCAGGATCGTGCCGGCGACAGCGATGGATTCCACGTTGTTCACGGTGGTGGGGCAGCCATAAAGGCCCATGTTCGCCGGGAATGGCGGCTTCATGCGCGGCATGCCCTTCTTGCCTTCGAGGGATTCCAGCAATGCCGTTTCCTCGCCGCAGATATAAGCACCCGCGCCGTGGCTGAGATACAGATCAAACGGCCAGCCGTTCTTGTTGTCATTGCCAATCAGCTTGGCCTCATAGGCCTCATCGATGGCCTTCTGCAACGCGATCCGCTCGGCGATATATTCGCCCCGGATGTAGATGTAGCAGGCATTGGCGCTCATCGCGAAGGAGGCCAGCAGGCACCCCTCGACCAGCAGATGCGGATCGTTGCGCATGATCTCGCGATCCTTGCACGTGCCGGGCTCCGACTCATCCGCATTGACCACGAGATAATGCGGACGATCCGTGACAACCTTGGGCATGAACGACCATTTCAGGCCTGTCGGGAAGCCCGCGCCGCCACGACCGCGCAGAGCAGATGCCTTCATCTCGTCGATGATCCAGTCCCGGCCCATGCCGAGCAGCATCTTGGTGCCATCCCAGTTGCCGCGCTTGATGGCGGCCTTCAGGCCAGCGTCCTGATGCCCGTAGAGGTTGGTGAAGATGCGATCCCTGTCAGCGAGCATGGTTCATCCCTTCACTTTACCGGCCGGTCGCCGAGCTCGCTCGACGGACGCCAGTCTATTGTGAGCTTTGAGGCCTGCCCAACCCAGTTATCAGCGTGAATGCTGGGACTGAAAAAAATACCTCTGAAGTAATCCCTCATTGCAGATTCCTTTAGAGTGCTGGTTCGCCAGCGAGTTCAAGGCGTCGCTCGATGCGCTCAAGACGCAATTCATGCCCGACAAACTTATTGTAGATGTTGCCAATGTCTTTGTTCTGCGCAGACATATGCTCTCTTATCGCTTGCAACTGGCCATTGATGTCGCGCGTGTTGTCCTCAATTCGATCAAGCCGATCCTGAATCCGTTTAAGAACTTCGTACATGAGTTCATTGGTCACGGCGGTCATAGGCATTTCCTCCACATGGTCATGCTATCACGCTTTCACAGGTATGGCAGTCGCAGCCTTCGCTGCTTCCGCAACAGCCAGCTTCTTGGCAGCCGCAGCCTTGTTCACCCGCTCGTCAAAGGCTTTCTTCCAACTGCCTGTGGCTGAACCGTCGTAAAGCGCCTTGTCCTTCAAGGTCTTCTGGCCCTTGGCCGGTTCCGACGTCAGACGTCCGGTCTGCGAGCCGATCTTCACCGGCTTGCCCGCGCGCATGTCCTTCAGCAGCTTGGTGAAGTTCTTCTCATCCAGATCCTCGTAGAAATCGTTGTTGATCTGCACCATCGGCGCATTGCAACAGGCGCCCAGGCATTCCACCTCAAGCCAGGCGAATGCGCCATCTGCCGACACATGGCGCTCTTCGCCGATCTCGGACTTGCAGATCTCGATGATCTTTTCTGCACCCCTGAGGCGGCAGGGCGTGGTGCCGCAGACCTGCACGAAATGGCGGCCCACGGGAGCGAGGTTGAACATCGTGTAGAACGTGGCGATTTCCAGCACGCGGATCGTCGGCATGTCGAGCATCACGCCAACGCTCTCGATTGCAGCCTTGGGCAACCAGTAGTCATGCTGTTCCTGCGCGCGCCACAGCAGCGGAATCACGGCCGATGCCTGGCGGCCGCTGGGAAACTTCGAAATGATTGTCTTGGCCCAGGCAGCGTTTTCCTTCGTGAAGCTGAAGGTTTTCGGCTGCACCGATTCAGGCGCCAGTCGACGGACAGACATACGTACTTCCCGCGATTATGCAGAGTCTTGGGCGTGGTTTAGCACCATTACCGCAGCGCACAAGGGCGAATGGAACCGGCCGCATGAGGAAAGATGACGTTTCCCGGAATTTGTCTCCGCAGGCCAACGATTGCCATCGACGGGCGGGCGTCGACCACCCGCATCGGGCCGGGTTTCATCCCTCTTGCAACTGGCTCGCGGAAAATGGCCTGACCTGATTGCAGACGGGAACTTCACTCTCTGATTTTGCCAGGCAGCGGCATTGAAACCGCGAGGCGTTCTGGAATGTGGTGATCTGTTCCGTGCCATAGGTTCGGCCCACGGCAGTGGAGAAGGAGCCGGTGCGGAATGCCGGGCAGGCCTTGCGGATTGAGGCTTCGGCGCGGGTTTCGCTGATGGTGGCGGTGGTGGCGTTGCAGGACGCGCACAGGAGAGCCAGTGCGGCAGCGCAGAAAATGCTTTTCACGAGGTTCAACTTGAAATCAGGCGGAGTTGCCTTGAGCCGCTATGCTCAGCGTCACGCTGTTCGTCAACCGGAACGTGCAGCTCTCGGCGATTGAACCGCGGGTGCCGTTGGCCCGCAGCGCAAGCTCTTGTCGGTACGCGAGCGCGTGCAACTGCACCGCGCCCCGGATTCATGCTCGAAGATGTCGATCATCGGCAAGTTGCCGGGCGGTGCGACGCTGTCTGCCAGCTTGACCTCGCCCTGCGAGAATGCCGGACAGGCATCACGCAGTTGCTGGGAGACAACACCGTCGGCCGAGGTTTTTT
>JANNFV010000395.1:0-6314 GCA_031380285.1 Hyphomicrobiales bacterium
CCCCCCCCCCGGGTTGCGCACGGTTGGGCTGGCCCCCACTTCCCCCCCCGTGGGGGGCGACGCCCCCCGACGCCTCCTCGCCCCCACCACTTGCCTGCCATCGTTGTTGCGGCGTTCATGGCCTTCACGTTTCCCGCCCACGCGGTCCAACCCGATGAAATCCTGAAGGACGCCACGGCCGAATCCCGCGCGCGCAAGCTGTCCGCCGAATTGCGCTGCCTCGTCTGCCAGAACGAATCAATTGACGATTCCAATGCGCCGCTGGCGAAAGACCTGCGGCTGTTGGTGCGCGAGCGGATCACGGCGGGGGATACGGACGCGCAGGTGAAAGCGTTTCTGGTGGCGCGCTACGGCGAGTTCGTGCTGCTGCGGCCTCCGGTTTCGGTGCGGACTCTGGCGCTTTATGGCGCTCCGTTTGCGGCGCTGTTGCTGGGTGGGCTGCTGATCTGGCGGCGGGCGCGGGAGAAGGTGGGGCCGGTGGTGGTTGCGGGGCTGTCGGAGGAGGAGAGGGTGCGGCTGGAGCGGGTGCTTTCCTCCGCCAACGAGTGTGAAATTACCAAACCGTAATCCCTGATCCAGCCCGCTGACACCCGCCTCGCTGTAATCTTGCCTCGACGCTCAACGAGACGGCCCCCGGCACCCCCTGTCGCCCCCCAGCCCAAGCTTTCTCCGAGACGCCATGACAGGCTGGGCTTTTCAACAGGCCCGGCCTGTCGTTTTTTTCAAGACCTGTCGTTTTGTTTCAGGTGGGCTATGCTGCAGGCCATGAAGATTCTGGTGGTTGAAGACGATGCCGATGCAGCGGCCTATCTGGTGAAGGCCTTTGCCGAGGCGGGGCACGTGGCGGACCACGCCAAGGATGGCCTGACAGGCTATGGCATGGCGGAGGAGGGCGGCTACGATTGCCTGATCGTCGATCGCATGCTGCCCAAGATGGACGGATTGACGATGATCGGCGGCTTGCGCGAGCAGGGCTTGCAGACGCCGGTGCTGATCCTCTCGGCGCTCGGCCAGGTCGATGACCGGGTGAAGGGATTGCGGGCGGGTGGTGATGATTATCTGCCCAAGCCCTATGCCTTTTCGGAATTGCTGGCGCGGGTCGAAATCCTGGGGCGGCGCAAGGCCCCTCAGGCGGCAGAAACGGTCTATGCCGTGGCGGACCTCAGGCTGGACCGCCTCTCTCACAAGGTGACGCGCGGCGGCGAGGACATTCCCATGCAACCCCGCGAGTTTCGTCTGCTCGAATATCTCATGCGCAATGCAGGCCGCGTGGTGACGCGCACGATGTTGCTGGAGCAGGTGTGGGATTATCATTTCGATCCCGGCACCAATGTCATCGATGTGCATATCTCGCGTCTGAGGGCGAAGATCGACAAGGGCCAGGCGCGCCCGCTGCTGCAGACCGTGCGCGGCGCGGGATATGTGATCCGTGACGGAGTCTAAGGTCCATGGAGCCCCCTTCGACGCGCCACCTTTCGACAGGTCATCCTTCGACAAGCTCAGGATGAGGTTGTGAGGGTCTCCTGGCAATCTCTTGGTCGGCTTGTCGGCACGACGGCGTTCAAGCTGTCGGTGGTCTATATGCTCGCCTCTGCGATCTTCGCGGGCGGGCTGCTGCTGTATGTGGGCTGGAACGCGCGGCGGCTGATCGACGAGCAGATCGGGCAGACGCTGACGGCGCAGATCAATGGCCTGGCGGATCAATACCGCATCGGCGGCATCCGGCGCTTGCAGACGATCATCGAGCGCCGGTCGCGGCAGCCCGGTTCGTTCCTGTTCCTGCTGCAAGGGCCACAGTCCGAGATGATTGCCGGGAACATCGCTGGCCTCGCGCCCGCCGTGATGTCCAGCACGGAGCTGACCGAGACGACCTATCAGCGCTTCGAGGAAGTGGATGGCCAGACTCAGGCTTCGACGCGGGGCGCCCTGGTGCGCGTCTTCGTGCTGCCCGGCAACAACAGGCTGCTCGTCGGCCGCGACCTTGAGGAGCGAGAGCCGCAGAACTCCGTTCTCGGCCAGGCGATCCGGGAGCTTATCGAGGCGATGCTGGTGTTTGGCGGGTTGGGGGCTTTCGTGGTGGCACGCCGCGCGTTGGCCCGTATGGATGCGATGACGGCGACCAGCCAGGTGATCATGGCGGGTGATCTCTCGGGGCGTCTGCCCGTCTCTGGCAGCGGCGACGAGCTCGACCGTCTGGCGGTCAGCCTCAACGCCATGCTGGTGCGCATCGGCGAGCTGATGCAGGGCATGAAGGAGGTGTCCGACAACATCGCCCACGATCTCAAGACGCCGCTGACACGGCTGAGGAACAGCGCGGAACAAGCGTTGCGCGTTGGCGGCACCAAGGAGGATTACCGGGCGGCGCTGGAGCGGACCATCGAGGAATCGGATGGCCTGATCCGCACCTTCAACGCCTTGCTGCTGATCGCGCGGGCGGAGGCGGGGTCCGGTGCGGATGCCTTTGTCGCGGTGGATGTCTCGCGTCTCCTGGAGGATTTTGCAGAGATCTACGAGCCATCGGCGGAGGAGGCTGGCGGCAGGCTGGAGGCCAGCATCGCGCCTGACCTGGTTGTGCAGGGCAATCGCGAGCTGCTCGGCCAGGTCGTCGCCAATCTGATCGACAATGCGCTGAAATACGGCCTGCCGCCGCAGGCTGGCGCATCACCCGTTATCGGGCTTTCGGCGCTGCGCGACGGCGAGACGCTCCTGATCAAGGTCTGCGACCATGGGCCGGGTATTCACGTCGCCAACCGGGGCAAGGCCATCGAGCGCTTCGGGCGGCTGGATGAAAGCCGCAACAAGCCCGGCTCCGGCCTTGGGCTCAGCCTTGCATCCGCTGTCGCCCATCTCCACAAGGGACGGCTGCTGTTGACCGACAACGATCCCGGTCTTGCCGTGACACTGGAGCTTCCCTTGCTGTCCACCGCATCATGAGCGGCCTGCCTTTGGCCAGCACCCTGCGCGGGCGCATTACTGCAGCGCCGCTGCTGCCGCCGCGGACGGATGCGTTGAAGCTGTGCCATGCCAAGCTGATCGATCTGCTGGATGATCCGGGAGCCGCCGCTGCGCTGGATCATGTCTGTGCGACGGAGGCGAAGACCTGCGCCCTCGTCGCGGGTGTCGTTGCCCATTCGCCTTTCCTGTCACGCATCATGCGACAGCACCCGGACTGGCTGATCGAATCGCTGGACAACGATCCCGATGTGGAGATGGCCGAGATCCTGTCGCATGTCCGGCCCGCCGGCGAAGGTGCTGATTCACTCGCGACGGCGATGACGCATCTGCGCCTTGTCCGCCAGCGCGTGGCCCTGCACATCGCGCTTGCCGATCTCTCAGGCCTGTGGAGCGTGGATCAGGTCGTGGCCGCGCTGACACGGTTTGCCGATGCCGCAGTGGATGTCGCGTTGCGGCTGGCGCTGCGGGAAGCAACCGGTCGCCTGACGGCTGATCTGTTCGATGCGCCGGAGCGATCCGGCATCACCATCCTGGCCATGGGGAAGCATGGTGCACATGAGCTGAACTACTCCAGCGATGTCGATCTGATCGTGCTGTTCGATCCGGATGCTGTCCCAGTCTTGGAAGGGCGCGAGCCGCTGGATGTGGTGGTGCGCATCATCAAGGACGTGGTGAAGATCCTGCATGAGCAGACGGGCGGCGGCTATGTCTTTCGCACCGATCTGCGCCTGCGGCCCGATCCGGCCTCCACGCCCATCGCCGTGCCGATCAGCCGGGCCATCAGCTATTACCAGACCGTGGGGCAGAACTGGGAGCGTGCGGCCCTGATCAAGGCCCGGCCCGTGGCAGGTGATCTGGCGCTTGGCAGGGCGTTTCTGAAGGAACTCTCTCCCTTCATCTGGCGGCGCTATTTCGACTACGCCTCGATTGCCGATATCCATGCGATGAAGCGCCAGATCCATGCCCACAAGGGCGGCGAGGCCATCGCCATCGAGGGGCATGACGTGAAGCTTGGTCGCGGTGGCATCCGCGAGATCGAGTTCTTCGTGCAGACGCAGCAACTGGTGTTCGGCGGGCGCAAGCCCGGCCTTCGTGGCCAGCAGACGCTGACCATGCTGGAGAAGCTGAGGGAGGCAGGCTGGATCGGCGATGAGGCTGTGGCCGACCTGCAGCAGGCCTATCGCTTCCTGCGCATGGTCGAGCACCGCTTGCAGATGGTCGAGGACCAGCAGACGCAGCGTCTGCCGACCTCGAGCGTTCTGGTCGATGGAATCGCGCTGTTCTGCGGCATGACGCCCGCAGCGTTTCGCAAGACCCTGATCCGGCATTTCCGTGCAGTCGAGCGGCATTATGCCCGCCTGTTCGAGGCTGCGCCGACGCTCTCCGACAGCAAGGGCAGCCTGGTCTTCACAGGATCGACTGATGATCCCGAGACGCTCAAGACGTTGAAGCGCATGGGCTTCCAGCGCCCCGACATGGCGGCGGAAACCGTGCGTGGCTGGCATTTCGGCAGGCGCCAGGCCATCGTCACGCCGCGGGCCCGCGAGGTGCTGACCGACCTCGTGCCGGTCCTGCTGGAAGCTTTCGGCCAGTCGAGTGATCCCGATGGGGCACTGGTGGCGCTGGACAACGCCTTGCAGGGCATGCCGGCGGTGATCGAGCTGTTCACCATCCTGCGCCAGAACGCGGCGATGCGGGACTTGTTTTCGGAAATCCTGGGCAATGCGCCGAGGTTGGCGGAAGTGGTGGTGCAGCGGCCCCATGTGCTCGATGCGCTGGTCGATCCCGAGCTTTCGGAACCCGCGACGGACAAGACCCTCCTTTCGCGGTTTCATCAACGTCTGGACGGCCTGGATCTGATGGAGGATTTTCTCGATCAGACGCGTGACCTGGTGCGGGCCGAGCGGTTTCTGGCCGGTGCGCGTATCCTGTCGGGCCTCGTCGATCCGCTGGATGGTGGCCGGGCGCATGCCGGGATCGCCGCCGCCGCCATCGATGTCTGCCTCAAGCGCTGCATGGGGGAACTGGCCCAGCGGCACGGCACTGTGCCTGGCGCGAGGGTTGCGGTGATCGCGCTTGGCAAGCTTGGCGGCCGGGAGATGACGGCCCAATCCGACCTTGACCTGATGGTTGTCTATGACTTGCCTGAAGGGGAGGGCGTGTCCGATGGCGAGCGGCCTCTCTATGCCAGCGAGTGGTTCTCCCGCTTGACGCAGCGGCTGGTGACAGCACTGACCGTGGCGACAAAACGCGGCCCGCTCTATGAGGTCGACCTGCGGTTGCGTCCCTCGGGAAGCAAGGGGCCAGTCGCCGTCACGCTCGACGCCTTCCGCGATTATCATTCCCGCGAGTCCGAGACCTGGGAGCGCATGGCGCTGGCGCGGGCGCGCCCAGTCGCCGGTGATGACGCCTTCATGCAGGAGGTGATGGCCGCTGTCCGGGCCAGCTATCACCGTGCCATCGAGCCGAAAGTGCTGGTGCGGGATGTGCTGGCGATGCGGGAACTGGTGCGGACGGAGAAGCCGGGCAAGAGTGCCTGGGATCTGAAGCTCACACCGGGTGGTTTTGTCGATATCGAATTCGCTGTCCAGTTCTTGCTGCTGCGCCATGGTGCCGCCGTCCCTGACATCATCAGCGCCAACAGCGGTGCGGCACTCACCAAACTGGCAGATCGTGGTTTGCTTGTGCCGGAAGTGGCGCAGGTGCTGCTGGAGGCGTGGCGGTTGCAATCCCGGCTGGCACAATTCGTGGCGGTCAGCATGGGCGGCGTGCTTGATCCTGAAGCGGTGCGGACGCCGTTCAAGAAGCGCCTTGCCGGGGCGGTCGAGTTGCCGGATTTCGCCATGCTCGAACGGTCACTGAAGGAGCACCAGTCGGCGGCCCATGCCGCCATGGTGGCTGTCATCCGCGCCTGAAGGCTCAGGCGGTGCGGCGCGTGCCGGGCAGAAGCGAGCGGGCGCCCGCGACGGGCAGCGAAAGCATCACGATGGTGCCGACGCCGAGCTTGGAGCGCACCTTGATGGAGCCGCCATGGAGTTCTGCCAGCGAGCGGGCGATGGCGAAGCCAAGGCCGGAACCCTTGAAGCCATTCTCGATGATGGCACCGTTCTGCTCGAAGGGGCGGCCCATCTTCTGCAGATCATCCCGGCTGATGCCGCAGCCATTGTCCTCGAAGAAGAGCTGGATCGTGTCGCCCACCCGTTTTGCCCGAAGGCCAGCCCGGCCGCCATCGGACGTGAACTTGACGGCGTTGCCCAGCAGGCTTTCGATGCTCTGGCGGATGGCCTTGCGGTCGCCGACGCCGTGAAGCGGACCCGACGGCGCGCCTGAAGGCAAGGGCGTGTATACGGCGCTGGTGG
>JANNFV010000407.1:0-2815 GCA_031380285.1 Hyphomicrobiales bacterium
TGCTTCCCGCCCGTCTTGATCACTGCGAACATCGTGTTTCTCTCGTGTTCGGCCGTATCTCAGGCGAACCTGGACCGGCTTCTTGACAGAGTCCGGGGCCTTGCGAAGGGCCCACGGGACTGGCGGATAAAATAGAACAACGCGGGAAATGGCTTTCGCCACCCGCGCCGTGCGATGCCTATGATGGATGGCATGGCGGAAGTCAAGACAAAGGGGAGGAACGAATCACCATGGGCGAAGCCAGACAGCGGGTTATCGTGGACTGGGGCACCAGCAGCTTTCGCGCTTATCGGTTTGGGGCTGGTGGCGAAATCACGGAGCAGCATCAAGCGGCAGCGGGAATCCTGACTGTGGAGAACAAGGCTTTTGAAGCCGTGCTCATCCGTGAAATCGGCCAATGGCTGACACCTCAGACCGATGTGCTGCTGTCGGGCATGATCACCAGCCGCAACGGCTGGATCGAGACGCCCTATGTCGAGGCTCCCGCCACACTGGCGCAACTGGCGGCAGGTGCGCGGGCGCTAACGGCTAGGAACGGCATGGTGCTGCGCTTTCTCCCCGGCGTGTGCGTCAACGGCCTATCGCCAGACGTGATGCGCGGCGAGGAAATCCAGGTCTTCGGCAGCGTGGGGGCGCAGGAAAGCGTGACGGTCGTGCTGCCGGGCACGCACAGCAAATGGGTGCGGGTGCAGGCAGGCGTGCTTGCCGATTTCAAGAGCTTCATGACCGGCGAGGTCTATGCCGCGCTCAAGGCCCATACGATTCTTGGGCGGCTGATCCCGGAGGGTGTGGCCATCGACGATGTCGCCTTCAGCGCAGGCGTGCGGCAGGCGCTCAACCCCGGCTCGGCAGGCCTGCTGAACGACATCTTCACCACGCGCAGCGGCGTGCTGCTCGACCGCTTCCCGCCGGAAGAGATCGCCGAGCGCCTCTCCGGCATCGTCATCGGCCACGAAATCCGGGGCGGGCTGGCGCTGGGCTGGGCGGAAGGCGTGATCCGCGTGGTGGGCGAGGCGGGGCTGGTGCGGCGGTATCTGCTGGCGTTGCGCACGGCAGGGTTGCAGGCGGAGGCGGGGCCGGAGAATGCAGCGGTGGAGGGGTTCAGGCGGCTGGGGGCTTTGGGCTAACCCTGGCTGCGAAGTGCATCAAGCAGCATTGATATCGCCGTCTTCAGAGCAGGAAGGTCGTCGACCACAACGGAGCGCACGATTGACGGCGAAATGCGGTGGTATTCGTGGCGGATGCGATTGCCGATGGCCTTGATCTCTGGCCAAGGCATGTCCGGACGTCTGCCGAGCAATTCATCCGGGATATGGCGAACAGCTTCCGAAATGATCTCGATGCCGCGCTCGACACCGCGTTGCAGCAGCCAGTCACTGTCGAGTGCTTTCAGGCCCTTGTCCGCAATGGCGCTCTCGATGCCCGCGATTGCGTCGAGAATGTCTTCCAGCACGACATCTGTCCGGCGCGCCATCAGAAGGCGCGCACCGCTTCGCGCTCGATATCCGCCCGGAGCTTGGGATGAAGGCTGTCACGGGTGGTCACATCAATCTCGACGCCGAGCTGTTCGGCGAGGAACAGCTGGATGCCGACCAGGTCAATCAGCGAAAATTTCCGGTCAGGAACGACTTCGATGAAAAGATCCAGATCGCTCTCAGAAGTCGCCTCGTTCCGTGCCGTTGAGCCGAACAGATACGCCGAAGCCGCGCCCCGCGCTTTCAGGGCGTCGGCACGGCTTGCAATTGCGGCAATGGCGTGGTCGCGGGTCATACTGTTTTATAGCCCAAAATGCGTTGCAAAGGAATGTGACCCGTCGGCCCGGAATCCCGAGCAAGCATCATTTGTCAACAATACCAACTTATGATACCAGTTCATCGTGAATAGCAAACACCGCCGGACGCTTGAGCAGATATTCGACACTCCGGTGCGCTCTGATGTTCGCTGGACGGAGATCGAAGCGCTGCTCAGGGGTCTTGCGGCGACGATATCGGAAGGACGCGGATCGAGAGTCCGTATCAGTCTGAACGGAATGGATGCCGTCTTCCATCGGCCCCATCCGCAACCTGATACGGACAAGGGCGCATTGAAGGCTGTGCGGCGGTTTCTGGAAAGTGCGGGAGTGAAGCCATGAACACGATGACCCACGATGGTTACATCGCCGAGATCTCTCTTGATGAGGAAACAGGCCTGCTCTCCGGCATTGTGCTCAACACCCGCGCCACGCTTCATTTCGCGGGCAAGACCATCGAGGAGCTGAAGACAGCTTTTGCTGATACGATTGAGGATTATCGCGACTGGTGCAGGGCGGAGGGCAAGGAGCCTGAGAAGCCTTATTCCGGGACGTTGTCGCTGCGCATCGCGCCTGACCTGCACCGGCGCATCGCGGGCAAGGCGGCGCTGGAGGGGAAGTCGATCAATGCGGTGATTGGCGAGGCGCTGGAGAGGGTAGCTTAAAAAATCTCAGTCGCAAAATAATCTCAGTTGCTTGTCATACTACGTTCTCCATAGTATGATCGATTTATGATCAGGTCTTGGGCGAACAGCTCGACACGGCGGTTTGCGCAGGATGGGAAGTGCAAGTTCTCTGGTCTTGATACGGATGCCGCCCTGGACCTGCTGGCTTCTCTTGATGCTGCCTCTGGTTTAAGCGATCTCAGCCCATTGAAATCTGTAGGTCTGCACAAGCTGTCAGGCGGGCGAAAAGGACAATGGGCCATGACCGTGAATGGCCCATGGCGAATATGTTTCATCTTCCGGGACGGCGACGCCTTTGATGTCGAGATCGTGGATTATCACTGAGGAGAATGACGCCATG
>JANNFV010000695.1:0-2802 GCA_031380285.1 Hyphomicrobiales bacterium
GTGATCTACGCGCTGCTGGTGACGGTCTTCGTCTATCGCGAGCTCAACCTCAAGGGGTTCATCGAGGCCACGCTCGGTGCCGTGCGGACCACCGCCATGGTGTTGCTGGTCATCGGCACGGCATCGAGCTTCGGCTGGCTCATGGCTTTCCTGCAGGTGCCCAGCGCCACCGTCGACATGATGAAGTCGGTCAGCGACGACCCCTTCGTCATCCTGCTGCTGATCAACATGCTGCTGCTGGTGCTGGGCACCTTCATGGACATGGCGCCGATGATCATCATCTGCACACCGATCTTCCTGCCGCTGATCAAGGCGATCGGCATGGACCCTGTCCATTTCGGCGTGATCCTGATCCTCAACGCCGGAATCGGGCTGAACACCCCGCCTGTCGGATCGGTGCAGTTCGTGGCCTGTGCCATTGGCAAGGTGTCGATTTCTGAGAGCATGCGCACGATCTGGCCGTTCTACGGCGCAAGCTTCGCGGTGCTGCTGCTCGTCACTTACGTGCCTGCCTTCTCGCTCTGGCTGCCTGCCCTCTTCAAGTGAGCTGACCCTGTTTGCGGGGAATTGTGCGCATTTTCTCTTGAGCCTCGCGGGTTTCGATTGCAGGAAAGAGCCATGCACACCGTTGGCTCCGAGCAGTTCCAGGACATCCGAGAAGCGATCCGCGACCTCTGCGCGGCTTTTCCCGCAGAATATCATCGCAAGGTGGATGAAGCCCGCGGCTATCCGGAAGCCTTCGTCGACGCGCTGACGAAAGCGGGCTGGATGGCCGCGCTCATCCCGGAGGAATATGGCGGCTCTGGCCTGGGGCTGACGGAAGCCTCGGTGATCATGGAGGAGATCAACAGGGCGGGCGGCAATTCCGGCGCGTGCCATGGACAGATGTACAACATGGGCACGCTGCTGCGGGCCGGGTCGGATGAGCAGAAGCGCAAGTATCTGCCCCGCATTGCGTCGGGCGAGTTGCGCCTGCAATCCATGGGCGTCACGGAGCCGACGACCGGCACGGACACCACCAGGATCAAGACCACGGCAATCAGGCAGGGCGACCGCTACGTCGTCAACGGCCAGAAGGTCTGGATCAGCCGTGTCCAGCACTCGGACCTGATGATCCTGCTGGCCCGCACCACGCCGCTGGCCGAGGTGAAGAAGAAGTCAGAGGGATTGTCGATCTTCCTCGTCGATATCAAGGCGGCGGTGTCCAAGGGCATGACGGTCCGCCCCATCCTCAATATGGTCAACCACGAGACCAACGAGCTGTTCTTCGACAATCTCGAGATCCCGGCGGAGAACCTGATCGGCGAGGAAGGCCAGGGTTTCAAATACATCCTGAACGGCCTCAATGCCGAGCGCACGCTGATCGCGGCGGAGTGCATCGGTGACGGGTACTGGTTCATCGACAAGGTCACGGCCTATGCCAAGGAGCGCGTCGTCTTTGGCCGACCCATCGGACAGAACCAGGGCGTGCAGTTTCCCATCGCGGAGAGCTTCATCGAGGTGGAAGCCGCGAACCTCATGCGCTTCGAGGCCTGTCGTCTCTATGATGCGGGCCTGCCTTGCGGCGCACAGGCCAACATGGCCAAGCTGCTGGCCGCGAAGGCGAGCTGGGAGGCAGCCAATGCCTGCATCCAGTTCCATGGCGGTTTCGGCTTCGCCTGCGAATACGACGTGGAGCGCAAATTCCGCGAGACGCGGCTCTACCAGGTGGCCCCGATCTCGACCAACCTGATCCTGTCCTATGTGGCCGAGCACATCCTCGGGCTGCCCAGATCTTTCTAGGAGGGGTCGTTCTGATGACTATGGCATCGACCACAAACCTCATCCTGAGCCTGTCGAAGGATGCTCCAGCACGCGCCCGGACCGGGACGCCCCCTATCCTTCGACAAGCTCAGGATGAGGTCGTCCGGGAGTGCGGAGCAATCCGGCCATGATCCTCCCCCTCAAGGGCCTCACCGTCGTTGCCATCGAGCAGGCGGTGGCTGCGCCGTTCTGCACCTCGCGTCTCGCCGATGCGGGGGCCCGTGTCATCAAGATCGAGCGTCCCGAGGGTGATTTCGCACGGGGATACGATGCGGTTGCCAAGGGGCAGAGCAGCTATTTCGTCTGGCTCAACAGGGGCAAGGAGTCCGTCGTCATCGATCTCGCGACGCCCACTGGCAAGGCGGCGCTTGAGGAGCTGATTGCGAGCGCCGATGTCGTTGTTCAGAACCTCAAGCCCGGCGCGCTGGACCGCATGGGCTTCGGCCCCAAGACGCTGCGCCTGCGCTTCCCCCGCCTGATCATCTGCTCGATCAGCGGCTATGGTGAGACAGGCCCCATGGCGGATCGCAAGGCCTATGACCTGCTGATCCAGGCCGAGTCCGGCCTCTGCTCCATCACAGGTGGCCCCAACGAACCCTCCCGTGTCGGCATCTCGGTCGTCGACATCGCCACCGGTGCGACGGCTCATGCCGCCATCCTCGAGACGCTGATCGGGCGCGGCATTACGGGCGAAGGGGCCGATATCCGCATCTCGATGTTCGACGTGATGGCGGATTGGCTCGCCGTGCCGCTGCTGCAGCACGAGGGCGGCAAGACACCCGCACGCGTCGGCCTCGCGCATCCCTCCATCGCGCCCTACGGCGTGTTCACGACGAGGGATGGCAGGCAGATCCTCATCTCGATCCAGAGCGAGCGGGAATGGGCGGCGCTGTGCGCCCAGGTGCTCCGACAGCCGGAACTGCCCGTTGATCCACGTTTCGCCAGCAACGTGGCCCGTGTCGCCAACCGCGCTGCAACAGATGGATTGGTGGCCGAGAC
>JANNFV010000424.1:0-1680 GCA_031380285.1 Hyphomicrobiales bacterium
ATGCATCAGGCGCGCCAGTACACGCTCGACCGCAAGCAGTTCGGCAAGCCGCTGGCCGCCACGCAGCTCGTGCAGAAAAAGCTCGCCGACATGCAGACCGAGATCGCGCTGGGCCTGCAGGCATCGCTTCGTGCGGGACGCATGTTCGACGAGGGCAAGCTGGCGCCAGAAGCCATCTCCATCATCAAGCGCAACAATTGCGGCAAGGCGCTCGACATCGCCCGCGTCGCCCGCGACATGCACGGCGGCAACGGCATCCAGATCGAATACCACGTGATGCGCCACGCCGCGAACCTCGAGACGGTCAACACCTACGAGGGCACGCATGATGTGCATGCGCTGATCCTGGGGCGGGCGATCACGGGGATACAGGCGTTTTTCTAGGCTGCATGGACGTTGTGCGTGCCCTCATCCTGAGCTTGTCGAAGGACGAGGCCTCGCTTCGCTCCGCACCTCAGGATGAGGAGATTGGGGCCATGCACAACGGTCCTTATCCTGAGGTGCGAGCCCGTTGGCGAGCCTCGAAGGACGCACAGCGCTGATGCAGCAATAGCAGGAGTAAGCCATGACCATCCGCATCACCCTCGCAGGCGCCACCGGCTGGGTCGGACGTGCGCTCGTCACCGCCATCTCCCAGTCCTCCGATCTCAAGCTTGTGGCGGCAACCTCGCGCAGCCAGAAAGGCCGTGATGCCGGTGAAGCCGCTGGCATCGCGGCTATCGGCGTGGCGCTCAGCGGCACGCTGGCCGAGGCCCTCAAGACGCCGTCCGATGTGGTGATCGACTACACCAAGCCTGATTCGGTGAAGCACCACGTGCTGGCCGCCCTGGCCCATGGCCGCCATGTGGTGATCGGAACATCGGGCCTCACAGCGGAGGATTACGCCAAGATCGACGTTGCGGCGCAGACCGCAGGCAAGGGCGTGCTCGCTGCCGGCAATTTCTCGATCACGGCAACGCTGCTGCGGCGCTTTGCGCTGGAGGCGGCTCGCTACGTGCCGGATGTCGAGGTGATCGACTACGCCTCGGCCAAGAAGCCCGACACGCCGTCGGGCACGGGCCGCGAGCTTGGGGAACTGCTCTCCGAAGTGCGCATGAAAGGCACATCCTTGCCGGTGCCAGACCTCGGCGGCGTGCGCGAGACGCGCGGCGGCGCGATTGGTGCTGGCGTGCCGGTGCAGGTGCATTCCGTGCGCATGCCGTCCTTCGTGTTGTCCTGCGAGGCGATCTTCGGCGCACCGGACGAGCGGCTGGTCATCCGCCATGATGCGGGGTCATCCGCCGCGCCCTATGTCGGCGGCACGCTGCTGGCGGCGCGGCGTGTCAACGGCTTTGTGGGTTTGAAGCGCGGGCTGGATCACGTCTTGGGGTGATCAGTCAGGCCTCCGCAAAAAGATCGTCGATATCGAGCGAAAGGCCAGGCGGCTCCAGCGCAATGGTGCCGCTTTCAAGCGGTGTCGCGATGATCTCGCCCGATGCTCCGCGCCGGTAGTGGATGACGCCCTTTTCCCGCTCCGAAAGCACGACAATGTAATGGCGGATGGTCGGATTGCGGAAATAGCGCAACAACTTGTGGCCGATATCCAGCCGCTCGGTCGATGGCGAGGTGACTTCGACGACGATCAGCACATCATCGAGGATCAGGGTATCATCCGGCAGGGGCGGGCCGCACCGAACCAGC
>JANNFV010000453.1:0-1690 GCA_031380285.1 Hyphomicrobiales bacterium
GCATGACCAAGGCGCCACATCGCATTGCCCGGATGATCCGTCTCATCGGCGAGGCAACAGGTGCTCCCCACGGCATTTGCGCCGGGCAGGCCTGGGAGAGCGAAACGGAAATTCCGCTGGAGGCCTATCACCGGGCCAAGACAGGATCGCTGTTCGCGGCCGCCACGGGCGCGGGTGCCCTGGCTGCGGGTGCTGATCCCGCCCTGTGGTTTGGCCTCGGCGACAAGATCGGGCGGGCCTACCAGATCGCCGATGATATCCGCGATGTCGCTGACACCGAGGGGTCGTTCGGCAAGCCCATCGGTCAGGATGCGGCGCGTGGCCGTCCGAGCGCGGCGCGTGAGCTTGGCATCAAGGGTGCGGTGAAGGCGCTGGCGGCCTTGACCGAAACGATCATCGCCTCGGTGCCGGATTGCCCGGGGCAGGAGCATTTCCGCGCGGCCATCCGTGCTGAGACGAAGCGCTTCCTGCCCGAAGAACTGGCGCTGATGGCGGCTTAGTGTCGGCCTCGTTTCCATGGCGTTGCTGGATCAGCCGCAATCGGCTCGTCGCCCTGGCCTGATGGACAGGCTGCTGAACTGGCGCGACCGGTTGCTGGGAAGCGCGAAATTCCAGCTTTTCGCCGCGCGAGTGCCCATTTTCAGTGCCATCACCCGACGGCGCAGTGCCGAGCTGTTCGATATCGCGGCGGGCTTTGTCTACACGCAGGTGCTGTTCTCCTGCCTCAAGCTGAAGGTTTTCGACATCCTGGCGAAGGGGGCCTTGCCGCTTCAGGATATTGCGCTGCGGATCGACCTGCCGCTCGCCTCGGCGGAACGGCTGACCACGGCGGCCATCGCCATCAAGCTGCTGGAGCGCCGCCGGGATGGCCGGATTGGCCTGGGCATGCTGGGTGCCGCCATGAATGGTGCGCCGGGCGTGAAGGCCATGATGCACCACAACCAGGTGCTCTACCGCGACCTGCTGGATCCCGTGGCACTGCTGCGCCGCGAGACAGGGCCGACCGCACTGTCACGCTACTGGCCCTATGCCGCTGACGCAGAGCGCCGCCAGGGCATCACGCCGGACGAGGTCTCGGCCTATACCGACCTGATGGCCGAATCGCAGGGCTTCGTCGCTGATGACATCCTTGACGCCTACGATGTGCGTCCGCACCGCAAGCTGATGGATCTGGGTGGCGGCGATGGTTCGTTCCTGCGCTCGGCAGGGCGGCGGGCCAGGACGCTTGAGCTGGCGCTGGTTGATCTGCCGCCCGTTGTCGAGACCGCACGCCAGCGCTTCGCGGCGGCTGGCATGGAGGCGCGAACCTCCCTGCATGGCGGCGATTTCCAGAAAGATCCTCTGCCCGGTGGAGCCGACCTCATCTCGCTCGTGCGTGTGGCCCATGATCATGATGATCCGGTGGTGAAAGACTTGCTGCGCGCGGCTCACACCGCGCTTGAACCGGGCGGCACGCTGATTCTGGCGGAACCGATGTCCGGCGTGTCAGGTGGCGAGGCCATGGCCGACGCCTACTTCGGATTCTACTTGCTCGCCATGGGAACGGGACGGGCCAGGACGCCTGAAACGCTTGTCGCGATGCTGAAAGAGGCAGGATTTGCCGAAGCACGCGCCATTCCGACCAGGCGCCCCCTGCTGACCGCCCTTGTTGTGGCGAAAAAAGCGGCAACGCCTAAGTGTAACCCCCAAG
>JANNFV010000463.1:0-8679 GCA_031380285.1 Hyphomicrobiales bacterium
CCGACTGGCGATAGAGCGGCAGGTGATCGGCGTACTTCGAGATCAGCACATGGGCCAGCAGTCCCGGTCCCGGTCGGCCACTCTCGATGGGAAGGGAGGGCATCGGTGCCTGGGTGATGGCTTCGCAGACCCGGCAGACGATCTTGGGGCGGATATGCCTGATCATCCTCGCCTTCGCGAGGACAGGCTCTTGAACAGCGTGACGCGCTCCAGCACTTCCGTCTCGTCCTGCCCGAGCTTGCGCAGCTTGCCGCCGCAAGACGGGCAACCGCAGCCAAGGTCGCCGCCGGGCGCAAAGGCAGGCCAATGCACGATCTCTTCGCGCGGCAGATGCTCCGGCAACGGGCGATGGGAGGGCTTCTCGCTTGGCGCAGGCGTCTCGGGCGCCGTCCGCGCGCGGAAGACCTCCGCCGCGCCGTTCTCGCCCTCGAACTCCTCCAGCATCAGCTCCAGCTGGTGGATCGTCGCGTCGAGCTTCTCGGACGAAGACCCGTCCCTCGACAGGCTCGGCATGAGGCTGCATGCGCCGAAGCTTGGCCAACTGCGCCTTCAGCTTCTCGATCATCAGCACATTGGCCGTGCTCTCGGCCCGAAGCGCCGTCAGCATCGCCTTCAGCGTGGCGACGTCGTCTGGGAGATCGTGAACCTTTGGCGTCACGATGGTGACGAAGATACCGCCGTCCTGGACCGTAAGCTATTGAATCAATGTCGATCTTGACCAAAAGATCAGGCTATGAGTCAATCTCGATGCCGCTCAGATCGCCAGCTGCGGCTGGTCCGTGCGGATCGGCGCGCACCAGTCGATGCCCTCCAGCAGCATCGACAATTGCGCTGGAGTCAGCCGCACCACGCCTTCCCGCGTCACCGGCCAGACGAAGCGGCCCCGCTCCAGACGCCCTCACCGTGAGCTTGTCGAACGGGGCGAAGAGACAGAAGCCCTGGCCATCCCAGGACAGAACCTTCACCAGGTCGCGCCGCTTGCCGCGGAAGACAAAGAGATGGCCCGAGAACGGATCCCGCTTCAACGCTTCCTGCGCCAGACAGGCCAAGCCATCAAAACCCTTGCGCATGTCCGTCGGGCCCATGGCGAGATAGACGCGAACACCCGCCGGGATCGCGATCATCGCGACGACAGTGCCGTCAGCACGCGACCAAGCGCAGCGGCATCCACATCCCGGTCAACCCGCAAATTCACGCCGCCCGCAAGCTCGATCTCGATCAAGCCCGCACGGCATGGCACACGCCGTGAAGGCCCGGGATCATCTGCAGAAAAAGGCGGTAACGGCATCGGCGGGACCGCAGCCGAAGGCAATGTCAGTTCCACCGGCAACAGCAAAGGGGCTGGCGCCCCGCCGCCAAGTTCGCCAAGCTTCGCCTGCCGCCGCCATGTGAACACCAGGCTCGCCGCAACCCCATTCCGCCGCGCCACAGCAGACACCCGCGCGCCAGGCAAAAAGCTCTCGTCAACAATCCGGACGTTGTCCTCGTATCGCCACCGTCGACGACACTCAACGCCCGTCGGCACCTCACCTCGAACCATTCCAATGACCTTGAAGCTAGACTTAAGGTCACACCGTTCGAGCAAACGCCTATCCAGTGCAAGGTGGCCAGCACCGGACGCTTACGATCGTGTAACCGCGTCATCGGCATTAATCCTGAGATGCTGAACGATGCTCTCGGTCTTGGTACGTGCCAACAACACTTGATATGGTCACGCCCCATGTCGGCACAGCCACGTAGCAGCTTGCATTTCAAGAGTGAGCACGTTCTGGCGGCATTCCAAAGGTCGGGTAAGAGGCAGGGCGCAAAAAGATGCCTATTGACTCTCCAAAACGTTTCGGAACAAATTCTGAAACGTTTTGGGAGGAGTATCTTGACCTCACTTCGCAGTCTTGCTTCCGATCTTGGCCTGTCGATCACAACAGTTTCGCGAGCGCTTGATGGCTATGGCGATGTTGCGATCGAGACGCGTGAGCGCGTGAAGAAGGCCGCAGCGGCTATCGGCTATCGTCCCAATTCTGCGGCACGCCGTTTGCGCAAGGGCTTCAGCGAAACCATAGCTCTGGTGATGCCGACCGAGCCAGGGCGGTTCTACGAGCCTGTGTTTGTCGAGTTACTCGCCGTGCTCGGTGAGCGACTGGCCGCACGCCACTATGACTTGATGCTTCTCGCAGCGCGTCCGGGTGCGGAAGAACAGGCCGCCTACCGGCGCATCATCAAGGACCGTCGCGCAGATGCATGCATCATTGTGCGCACAAGGAGGCATGACGAGCGGGTGGCCCTCCTGCAGGAGGCCGACATTCCGTTTGTCTGCCATGGCCGCACTGAAACACAGGTGCCCTACAGCTTTGTCGATGGTGATGGCGAGGCAGGTTTCCGTGAGATCACGAACCGTCTGATCGGACGGGGCCATACGCGCATTGCACATCTTGCTGCACCGGACCGTCTCACATTTGCAGAATTGCGTGCCCGCGGTTGGCATCTGTCGATGCGCACGGCCAATCTTGCCGATGACCTGAAAAGGAGTTGCCTTGCGACCGAAGAGTCCGGTGAAATCGCCGCTGCGGGGTTGCTTGCAAGTTCTGATCGCCCGACTGCTCTCGTCTGCGCAACAGACCGGATCGCGATTGGCGCGGTGCGTGCGGTACAGGCGTCCGGTCTTGTGGTGGGGCGCGACGTCGTGGTGACTGGCCACGACAATATTCACGCCGCTCGCTACACCAATCCTGCCTTGACGACAATGGAACTAGACGTGCGCAACGTCGGTGAGTGTCTTGCCGACAAGCTTTTCGAACTGCTCGACGCTGGCGAGCCCAAGCAGCGCGGGACAGTCTTTCCCTTGCGCCAGATCCTTCGGGCATCGACTGGCGAGGCGACCTGAATTTTCAACCCGCGACCGGGAAAACCGGCGTATAGACCCCAGGGAGATGACCATGACTGGATTGAAACAACTGCTTGCCGCCACGGCCTTCACGGCGGCCACCCTCTCCGGTGCCAGCATTACAGGTGCCTGGGCGCAGGAAACGATATTCCTCTCAACGCAGCTCAGGCCCGTCGAGGAGGCCACGAAGGTCCGTCAGATCATCCTGAAGGGTGCCTCAGGCCCAGTGACATTCGTCGTCGAGGAGCCATCGCCTTTCCAGACACGTATGGACGCCGAAACAACAGCTGGAAAGCGCACGATCTCAATGGTCGGCGCGCTGCATGGCGAACTCTCGCCGCTGCTGGGTAGCAAAGCGCTCGACCCCGTCGATGATCTTGTTGCGAAAGCCAAGGAGCGCGGCGTGCCCGACGCCATGCTCACCCTCGGCAAGCTTGGCACCGACAAGCAGATGTACATTCCCTGGATGCAGGCCACTTACATTATGGCCGCCAAGAAAGAGGCGCTGCAATACTTGCCCGCCGGAGCCGACGTCAACGCGCTGTCCTATGCCCAGCTGAAGGACTGGGCCAAAAACATCCAGGACAAGACAGGCAAACGCGCACTTGGCTTTCCAGCAGGACCAAAAGGCCTGATGCCCCGCTTCTTTCAGGGCTATCTTTATCCGTCGTTCACGGGCGGCGTGGTCTCGACCTTCAAGAGCGCCGAGGCGGAAGCCATGTGGGCGACGTTCAAGGACCTCTGGGCCCATGTGAACCCCAACTCGGCCTCTTATGACTTCATGCAGGAGCCGCTGATGGCTGGCGAAGTGATGATCGCATTTGATCACGTCGCCCGCCTCAAGGATGCATTGGTTGCAGCGCCCAATGATTATGTGACATTCCCGGCACCATCAGCGGGCAAGGGGCGCGGTTTCATGCCGGTGGTGGCGGGTCTGGGCATTGCTCCCGGAGCGCCAAACCGCGCCGGAGCAGCCGCCGTAATCGACCATCTCCTGAAATCCGAAACGCAGATTGCCATGGCTCGGGAACTGGGTTTTTTTCCGGTCGTGAAGGCTGACCTTCCAACTGACCTGCCGGGTGGAATCAAGCTGCTGGTTGAAGGCGTTGCCAAGACGCAAGGGTCACAGGATGCACTCGTGTCGCTGCTGCCGGTCGGGCTTGGAGCCAAGGGTGGGGAATTCAGCAAGGTTTACTTCGATACGTTTCAGGCCATCGTGCTGCGCAATGCGCCGATCCGCGCCACCCTCGATGCGCAGGCGGTAACGCTCCAGACGATCATGAACGAGACGAAGGCCCCGTGTTGGGCGCCGGACAAAGCCTCGGCAGGGGCCTGTCAGATCAACTGACCGGCCTGACCGTTGTCGGGACGCGCGGACTGAGTGACTCAGGCGTGTCTCGTCAACATGTTGATGCGTGTTATCGCGCCCGGGAGGCCCGCCATGACCCAGAATCGTCTCTTGCCGTACGTGCTGATCGCGCCGGCGAGCGTATTCCTGATCCTCTTGTTTGTCGTGCCACTGGTGCAGACCATCGCGCTGGCCTTCATGGACAACGGCACGGCCTCATTGACCAATTTCCGCAAGATGGTCGGCGATCTCAATTTCGGCCTATCCATCGGCAACACCTTTCTGCTCGTGCTGGCGGTCATTCCGCTGCAGCTTTGCATGGCGCTCGTGATGGCCATGATGATCCAGAAAATGGAAAAGGGGCGGGGTCTGGTCCTGTGGATCTGGATTATCCCGCTTGGCATATCCGATCTGGCTGCGGGGCTGGTCTGGCTGGCGATCCTGCAGGATCGCGGCTACTTCAACACCATCCTGAACATGCTTGGCCTCATCGACGGACCCGTGAACTGGCTGTCTTATGAGGCCCCAGTCAGCCTGTTCGTCGGTGTCGTCCTGGCCGAAGTCTGGCGTGCGACGGCGATCATTCTGATCATCCTTGTCGCAGGCTTGCAATTGATCCCCAGAGAGTATGCTGAGGCAGCCGAAATCTTTGGTGCAGGCCCATGGACGCGCTTCCGCAGGATCACACTGCCTTTGCTGAAGCCTTCGATTCAAAGCGCACTGATCCTGCGCACGGTGCTGGCCTTCGAGGTCTTTGCGGTGGTCTATGCCCTCTCCGGCCGGAACTTCCCCGTGCTCGTCGGCGAGGCCTATGCCTGGCAACACGTCAACCAGAACAACGGTGTTGCCGCAGCTTACGCCATATTGGTCATGGTCATCTCGCTGGCTGCCACCGTCATCTACATCAAGGCACTGCGCACCCCGCCGGAGATGCAGCCATGAGCCAGGCAATCGTTTCCAACCGCTTGCGCCGTGTCATGTTCTGGTCCGGCATCGCCGTGCTGTGTGCCTGGGTGCTTGTGCCGATCTACCTCATCGCACTTGGTGCTTTCGGCGGACGCTCAGGCGTGTTCCGTTGGCCAAAGAACCTGCTGCCCTGGGATTCAGGGTTGGCGGCAATGCAGGCCTTCCTTGCTGTGGAAGGCGTCTGGACCGCGGCGCTGAACGGCGCTCTTGTCGCCTGCCTCACCATGCTGTTCTCGCTCCTGCTGGGCGCTCCTGCTGGCTATGCGCTGGCGCGCTACAAATTCGCCGGTCAGGATGCGTTCCGGATGCTGGTTGTGTTGACCCGTGCCTTCCCGTTGGCGATCCTGGCCCTGCCGCTGACCGTCACCTTCATTCGCATCGGGCTTTACGACACACTCATCGGCGTTGCCCTGGTGCACACAGCGCTTGCACTGCCTTTCACAGCACTTGTGTCGGCGAGCCTGTTCATGGGTATTCCGCGTGAACTGGAGGAAGCCGCCTGGGTGTTTGGCTGCACGGGTCTTCAGGCCTTTCGCAAGATCGTGTTGCCACTGGCCCTGCCGGGCCTCGCAGCGGCAGCGATCTTTTCCTTTGTCATTTCCTGGAACGAGGTCTTTGCAGCTTCGGTCCTGACAGTGAGGAACAGAACGTTGACGGCATATCTTCTGACTGTCTTGGCAGAATCACCACTTCATTTCCGCTTTGCCGGCGGCTTTCTCCTCATTCTCCCGTCCGTGATCTTCATCTTCGCAGTGAGGAAATACCTCTTCGCGATGTGGGGCATTGCCAACCGATAGGTGCGACATGGCTGGAATCAGGATCGACGCCATCAAGAAGACATTCGGCGCAGTCAAAGCGCTCGAAGAACTGAGCCTCGATGTTGAGGACGGCGAATTTCTGGCTTTGCTCGGTCCTTCTGGCTGCGGCAAGACCACGCTGCTGCGCATTATCGCCGGGCTCGAAACACAGACATCTGGACGCATCCTGATTGGTGGCAAGGATGTCTCCGGCATACCTCCCCGCGGGCGAGGTCTTGCCATGGTGTTCCAGAATTATGCCGTGTTCCCGCACATGACTGTCTACGAAAACGTGGCATTCGGTTTACGGATGAAGGGTGCCAACGATGCCGAGGTCAGAAAGCAGGTCAACCGCGCTGCGGGCCTGCTCCACATCGAGCCTTACCTGGATCGATATCCGGCCAAACTGTCGGGTGGCCAACGCCAGCGCGTCGCGGTCGCACGCGCACTCGCGGTCCAGCCTGCGGTCCTGCTGATGGACGAACCCTTGTCCAATCTCGATGCACTGCTTCGGCTTGAGATGCGTTCGGAACTCAAGGCGGTTCTCGGTTCGTCCGGCACAACCACCGTCTATGTCACGCACGACCAGACCGAAGCGATGGGACTGGCCGATCGGATCGCTGTCATGCACAAGGGCGTCATCGAGCAGATCGACAAGCCTCAGGCCCTTTATGAGCGCCCGGCCACACGCTTTGTTGGTGGCTTCGTCGGTTCTCCGCCCATGAACTTCATCGATCTGACAGTGGAGGCGGGAATGGCCCGACTTGGCGATTTTTCCAGCCCGGTGTCGACAACCGGCGTCACAATCACTGCCGGTATCCGGGCTGAGGACATTGCGGTTGTCGAAAACGGTGGCCTGCCCTTCGACGTTGTCGTTTGCGAGCCACTTGGTTCCACATTGCTGCTGACAGGCCGCATTGCCGGGCAACTGGCGCGTGTGGCGGTGCGGCCAGATACCCGCGTCCATCCAGGCGACCGGCTCAACCTTGACCCCACCCCCGGACGCATCGTCTGGATCGATCCCGCAAACGGCAAGGCCATAGGCAGAGCAGCGTGACCAAAGATCTGATATCTCGGGCAAAAGCTATTCTTCGTGCCAATGACAGGGGTGGCTACACCGTTCCGACAAGCGGGCTCTATCCGTTCCAATGGAACTGGGACTCCGCTTTTGTAGCGATGGGCTTCGCAACCTATGACATTGACCGGGCCCTTCGTGAACTCGAGCGCCTTGTGGAAGGTCAGTGGGCGGACGGAATGATCCCGCAGATCATCTTTCATGCGCCGTCGGACACGTATTTCCCGACCCAGGAGGTTTGGGGCACCACACACAACATCCCGACCTCCGGCATCACGCAGCCACCAGTCTTTGCCATTGCCTTGAAATTCATTGCGCAAAGGGCCGATGCCAGCTTCAACCACCGAATCCAGGCGCTCTTTGCTGCCGCTGATGCCTACCATCGCTGGTTCGCCGAAGCACGCGATCCGAAAGCGACAGGTCTCGTTGCGACACTTCACAACTGGGAGACCGGCCGGGACAATTCACCAGAATGGGATGGCCCCTTCGCTCGCGTGCCACAAACAACAACAACCGAAATCCGCCGACGTGATACCGGCCATGTCGACGCCGCCATGCGGCCTACCGACGCGGATTATCGGCGCTACATCCACCTCGTCGATCTGTATCGCGATCTCGGCTGGAACCCGCCCGCCATGTTGGAGGCTGCGCCGTTTCGTATCGCCGATGTCGGCACCAATTCCCTTCTGCTCGCCGCAGAAGAAGCGCTGCTGGAACTGGCACCCAGGTGGGGAACGTCGGGCTGTGAAGCCGCGATCCGGGCTCGCATGACGCAACTCTCACGCGGAGTTGCAAGTCTCTGGAATGCTGACAAGAGCTGGTTCTTGTCCGGCGATCTGATCGGCGGCGCGCCCATCCCCGTACGCACCTCGGCAGGCCTCCTGCCGCTTCTGACCTCGGTACCAACGTCCGGTCAGGTTCACCACTTGCAGGCAGAGGCCGCCATGCATCTGGACAACCTGCCACTCGGAATCGCGTCAACCTTGCCGGGTGAAGCCGGATTTGAGCCGAAGCGCTATTGGCGCGGCCCTGTCTGGGCCATCATGAACTGGCTTATCGCCGAGGGCTTCGCCCGTCACGATTGTACTGGCATAAGCAAAGGTATCCGCAAGGCAACAGTTGCGGCGATCACACAGCACGGTTTTGGCGAATACTTCGACCCAACAACAGGCATGTCGCTGGGCGGTGATGCCTTCTCATGGACTGCCGCAATCTATCTGCTGATGTCCGGTAGAGATGAATCTCCCCTAGATTCGTAGACGATTCCTAACCTAAGTTTGAGGCAAGGAGGCTATGATAGGCAACGCAAGTTTCATCTACGATTTCAAGCGAGGCGCAGTCCTTCAGATTATACCAGCGGTCGTCGGCACTGACACGCAGGGGATTCCCAAAGGGGTGATCTGCTGGTTCACTGTGGCGCGGAGGATTGGCGCCATGGCATCAGCAGTTGAACTTCGGACGGACTATTCGGCCACTGACCTTCGTCGGCTGGCTGCGGCGTCGAAGGACGCGAACCCGAGCCGACGGCTTTTGTCACTGGCGGGCGTGCGGGACGGCATGAACCGGACGGACGCAGCGAAGATTGGTGGAATGGATCGCCAGACGCTCAGGG
>JANNFV010000470.1:0-1928 GCA_031380285.1 Hyphomicrobiales bacterium
GAGCCAGATGCCCGAATTGTCGCCCTCGCCCACGCCCTCGAAGAAATCCTTCATGGTGTCGAAGCGGGCCTTGTTGGCCATCGCCGCATTCACGACTGTCGCAAGCGAACCCGCACCTGCCACGCCCATCAGCGGACGGGCCGAGATGAGGTTGGTGAAATAGAGCGACGGCGTTGCCCGCTCCTTCGCGTGCTGCACCACCGGCGTGGTGCCAATCGCCAGGTCTGGCTGGTAGCGATCGACAGCCCGGAGATCCTGCTCCAGCGACGCACGGAACTGCACCTCGACGCCGCGATCCTCCAGCCACTTGAGGTCAGGCTCTGACCAGCGCGTCTTGGGACAGGCCGATCCGACATATTTCACATCCGCGCCGCTTTCGAGCAGCAGGCGTGCGACCAGCAATTCCGAGCCTTCATAGCCGGATACCGTGATCTTGCCGCTGATCGGCTTGGCCGCCAGCGCACCAGTAATGGCAGGCAGGAACTTGGCCTTCGCCGCCGCGATCTTGTCGGAAGACACCGAGCAAACCTCGCCGATGGCAGAAAGCCAGGCATCCGTGCCGTCATGTCCCACAGGGGCGGAACCAATGATGGGTCGCCCTGCCGTTTCGAACTCGCGAATCGAGGCCGTATAGAAAGGATGGATCGCGGCCACGGCCTGGCAGTCCAGCGCCGCATAGAGCTCGCGCCATTCACGGGTGGGAACCACGGGACCAGCGGCCAGGCCGAGAGGCTCCAGCATCTGGCCGATGCCGACGGGATCGAGCGGGAACATCTCGCCCAGGAGCGCCACGGTCGGGCGCTCGCTGCGGCCAGCGCGGGGAGCAGCGACGGGACCTTGCTCGGCCTCGGCGCGGGCATAGGCCAGCATCGCGCCGGCCAGCACGTCCTTGGCTTCCGCATGGGTCGGCACGCCAAAGCCCGGCACGTCGATGCCGATGATGCGCACACCATCGATCACCTTGGGCAGAATGCGCAGCGGCACGCCAGAGGCCGTGGGCACGCACAGGTTGATGATGACGACGGCATCATAGAGCGTCGGATCAGCCATCAGATGCACGGCGTCGCGGATGTCCTCGAACAGCTTGCCAGTCACCAGCGTTTCGGAGTTGAACGGCACGTAGCCGACCGTGCGCCGCGCACCATAGAAATGCGAGGTGAAGGTGAGGCCATAAACGCAGCAGGCGGACCCCGACAGGATCGTCGCCGTGCGCTTCATCCGCAGGCCGACGCGAAGCGACCCAAAGGCCGGGCACATCGACTGCGGCTGGTCATGCGGACCCAGCGGATAGTCCTTGGCGTATTGGTCGAGAATCTCGCTCTTGCCTGCGGCAGCGGCGGCCTTCTTCAGTTCATCCTTGCCCGAATGACAGCCCAGACCCGAAGCCACCTCGCCACCCGGCTCGACCACGGGGGCAACGGGGCGGGTTTCCCGCTCACCGGGCTTGCCCTTCATGTTGTCGATTAAGGTGACCATGGTGCTGCTGCTGCTTTCAGGCGTTGTCGTAGACGACTTCGAGGGTTGGCTTTTCAGTCACGGTGCCACCGCACATGTCGGCGAGCGATGCGGGCTGGAGCACATAGTCGCGGCCCGTGGTGGAGGCGCTGAACAGGCCCAGCAATTCATCGCCGGTGAGTGGTGTTGGGCGCATCGGGGGTGCTGCCGCGACATTGGCGCCGAGCTCCTCGAACAGCGGGCCCCACTGGGTATCCGGCCTGCCGATGATCTCGTAGGTCGCGCTCTTGCGGCGGATATCCTCGTCAGCCGGAATGGAGGCCA
Source organism: Hyphomicrobiales bacterium (assembly GCA_031380285.1). GTDB lineage: Bacteria > Pseudomonadota > Alphaproteobacteria > Rhizobiales > Beijerinckiaceae > JADCCX01. The sequence continues at coordinate 1,780 of JANNFV010000470.1, forward strand.
GCACCGGAATGCCGACACGCTTGGCGAAGGCCGCAGCCTCGCCCGTGCCGTCATCCTTGTTGATGACGATGCCCGCGACACCGACATTGCCCCCGAGCTTGCGGAAATATTCCACGGCGGAGCAGACATTGTTGGCGACATAGAGTGAT
>JANNFV010000497.1:0-2605 GCA_031380285.1 Hyphomicrobiales bacterium
TGGCGCGGGCTTCGCACCGCCCAGCAGGCCGCCGAACAGGTTGCCCAGCATGCCACCCATGAGGCCGCCCATCGGGTTGGCCGCCTGGGGTTGCGGCTGTTGCTGCCCGCCCATCATCTGGCCCAGCATGCCACCAAGGCCACCTGCTCCGCCCATTCCGCCGGCTCCGCCAAGACCACCTTGCATCGCCTGACCCAGCAAGCCGCCCAGCCCATTGTTCATGGCGCCCTTGAACATGCCGCCCATCAGCATGCTGGCGATCACCGGCATCATCTGCTTGAGGATCGCGGAACTGACGCCGCTGGTGGCTTCCGCATGGGTTGCCACGGCGCGGGAGACTTCCTTGTTGCCAAAGAGCTGGCCCAGCACGTCGTTGCCCTGCTCCACCGCGTTGTCCGGGATGCCATCGCCATCGGCATCGAACGTGTCGGCATGCTGGCCGCCGCCGAACATCTGGATCATCTTCTGCAATCCGTCGATGCTGTCCGCCTGCTGCTGCATGCCGACCTGAAACGCCGGTAGCAGCGATTCCACCGCGCTCTGCGCCTGCTCCGGGGCAAGGCCGAACTGCTTCGCCATGTTCTGCATGGCGTTGCCGCCCTGCGCCTGCATCATCATCTCGATAAGATTGTTCATCGCCGTGTCCTCCCGGGAAATTTTGCCAGAGCGTATTCCGCGCCAGCGGCTTGCGCAATGGCTATCGCCCAGGCGCTTGCCGCTGCTGCCGCTCCAGCACGCCAATGGTGCGCACCGCCATGATGGCGGATGTCACGCCAAACACCACCGATCCCAGGGTCATGCCTGCAAGAGCGCCGTTGTAGCCATGGAAATGCGCCCCGGCATAGGCGAAGGGGATGGTGCCCAGCGTGGCGCGGCCCCAGTTGAAGGCGGTCGAATAGAGCGGAAAGCCCAGATTGTTGAACGCAGCATTGGCCGTGAACAGCAGGCCGACGAAGAACCACATGGGACCGCTGACAAAGCAGAAGAAGATCACGCCTTCCGCCGCCAGCCCCTTGAGCTGGAAGATGTCGACGATCCACTGGCGACACAGCATGAGGATGGCCCAGCTCACCAGCACATAGATGCCTGCCACGATGAAGCTGTCCCGCAAGGTGCTGCGCATGCGGTGATACATGCCCGCTCCCCAGTTCTGCGCCAGGATCGGACCCACAGCACCGGACAGCGCGAAGAGCGCACCGAAAGCGATGGGCGTGAGACGGTCAATGACGGCATTGGCGGTGATCGCCGAAGGGCCGAAGACCGAGACGATCCGCGCCACGACGGCGAGCGAAAACGGCGTGGCGACGTTGGTGAGGATCGCGGGCCAGGCAATCGCGAAGATCGGCCGGGCGTTTTCACGCACGGAAGCCGCATCAGGCTTCGCCACCATCCTGTGCACCGTGACGGCACCATGCCAGCCGACCAGCGCGAAGACCAGCCGCGAGATCACCACGCAGATCGCGGCACCGTGGATGCCCAGGCCCAGGCCGAAGATCAGGATCGGATCGACGACAGCCGTGACCAATCCGCCGGCCAGGGTGACATACATCGAGCGGTTGGCATCCCCCGCCGCACGCAGCACGCCGGAAAAGCCCATGCCCAGCGCCATCAAGGCATTCGATGGCAAGGTGATCATCAGGTACAACCAGGCGATGTCCCGCACAGTGCCTTCGGCACCCAGAAGACCCAGCAGAGGCATCAGGAAAGGCAACAGGACCAGCCAGAGCGCGGCTGCCATCGCCACCATCAGCAGCATCGCGGAGCCCGCAACACGGCGCGCGTTTTCCCTGTCGCCCATGCCCAGGCGACGCGCCGTCAGCGCCGTTGCCGCAATCATGAACCCGATATTGGCGGAGGTCAGGAAGAACAGCACGACCGAGGCATAACCCACCGCCGCTGTCAGGGTTTCGTCCTTCAGCCAGGAGACATAGAGCAGGCTGAGGAAATCCACGACGAAAATGGCCATCAGGCCGATGGAGCCCGTCACCGTCATCCGAATGACATGGCCCAGCGTCGATCCCTGGGTAAAGCCAGCGTCCGGCTTTTTCGGCATCGGCTTTTCGACCGAAGCGGCCTGCGCTTCGGGTGAGACAACGGAATCGGGCATCAGTCGGCTTTCTCAGGTGCCAGCTTCGCAGTGGCTTTGGCGGCCTGGTCGAGGACCAGCTGCGTTTCCGGCGTCAGGCCGCGGGAAGGCTTCGACGGTTCATCCAGCGGTGTGGGCTTCACGGATTGGCGCATCGCCTGCTTGTGGGTGAGGTGAGAACCGGACTTGATGTCAGCGCTGTCGAATTGCATCTCGAGGCGTTTGAGATCGCGCTTCTTCACATCTTCCAGCGTGTCTGCGGCCTCACCGTCGCTTCGACCGAGTGCCAGCAACGTCTTGCGCCCCAGCTCCAGCGCGGAATGGAAGGTTTCCCGCACGATCACATCCGGTTCATGCCGCATCAGTTCCAGCGCATGGCGGCGGTCATAGGCCCGCACGAGCAGTCTCGCGGTCGGGAAATTGGCACTGACGATCTCGGCGATGACGGTTGCGGCGTCCTGGTTGTCGATGCACACGCAGATGACCTCGGCCTGCTCGGCTCCGGCCGCCCGCAGCACA
>JANNFV010000498.1:0-1792 GCA_031380285.1 Hyphomicrobiales bacterium
GCCATCGGCGACACCATCGCGATCTGCCCGCCGCTGGTGATCACGGCGGCAGAGGTGGACGAGATGTTCGACCGCATCACGCGGGCCTTCGACAAGACGGAGGCCTGGGTGCGCAAGGAAGGGCTGCGGGGGATGACCAGATAATCCTTCTCCCTTGGGAGAAGGTGGTCGGCGGATGCCGACCGGATGAGGGAGAACTACCAACGCCTGCGTTTCTCCCTCATCAGTCACGCTTCGCGTGCCAGCTTCTCCCAAGGGAGAAGCAAGAGTTACCCACCCCAGCCCGTGTCGCGCAGCACGCTCTCCCGGTCGCCATCGAGCATCGGGCTTGGCCGCTCCGCCACCAGCGGCTTGCCATCCATCACAATCGGGCCGCGCACGGTGGGGATGACCCCGCCCTTTGCGTGGGGAGCCGCAAGTTCAACCTTGATGCCGCGCTCGATGGCCTGCGGATCATCGAAAACATCCGCGATGGTGTTGATGGGACCTGCCGGCACCTTGGCTGCCTCGAAACGGGCGAGCATCACGTCGCGGGGGAGCGTCACCGTCACAGCCGCGATCTTCGCTGAAATCTCCTCGCGCCGCGCGATGCGCTCCTGGTTGCTGGCATAGGCCGGATCCGCCGCGATCTCCGGCGCACCGATGGCCATCATGGCATCCTTGAACTGCCGGTCATTGCCGGTGGCCAGGATGATGTGGCCGTCGCTGGCGGGAAAAACCGCATAGGGCACGATGTTGGGATGCGCGTTGCCCATGCGCGTCGGCACCTTGCCTGACGTGAGATAGTTCAGCGCCTGATTGCCCAGCACCGCTGTCTGCGCCTCGAACAGGGCGCAGTCGATGGTGGCCCCCACGCCTGTCGCATCGCGCTGGCGCAGCGCGGCCAGGATCGCCACCGACGTATACATGCCGGTGAAGATATCGGCGGTGGCGTAGCCCGCCTTTTGCGGCAGCCCGTCCGCCTCGCCGGTGATCGACATGGCACCCGCCATGCCCTGGATCATGAAGTCATAGCCTGCCCGCTCGGCATAGGGCCCGGTCTGGCCGAAGCCGGTGATCGAGGCATAGATCAGACGGGGATGAGCCGCGCGCAGGCTTGCGGCATCTAGGCCGTATTTCGCCAGGCCACCAACCTTGAAATTCTCGACCACGACATCCGCGTGGGCCGCCAGCCGCTTGACCATGGCGAGGTCACCCGCCACGCCGAAATCCGCCACGATGGAGCGCTTGCCCCGGTTGCAGGCGTGGAAATAGGCGGCGGACAGGTTCTCGCCATCCTTGCCTTCCACGAAGGGGGGCCCCCACTGGCGCGTGTCATCGCCGGAGGGGCTTTCGACCTTGACGACATCGGCACCCAAATCCGCCAGCAACTGCCCGACCCATGGACCGGCGAGGATGCGGGCGAGTTCGAGGATGCGAAGTCCGGCGAGGGGTTTGGTGGCAGCGGCTTGATGATTCATGGCGAACACCTCATACTGATACCATTCCATCTTTGACAGTCACGGAGTTCCGCGGAATGGCTGAACCGGTCAAGAACTTGCCGCCGATGACGAGCGATGAGTTCTTGCGCTGGTATGCAGGCCAGCCGGACAAACTGCGCTTCGAGCTGATGGACGGCATCGTCTATCCCCGCCGCAGCCCAGACATCCTGCAAGCGGAACGGCTTGTGCATGCAAGGCTGAAAACGCGGGTTACCCTTCAGTTCGCCAGCCAGATCAAGGACAAAAAACTGCCATGCGATGCGCTTGGCGATGGCATGGCGGTGCGCGTGGGCCCGAGAACAACGTTCGAA
>JANNFV010000499.1:0-4800 GCA_031380285.1 Hyphomicrobiales bacterium
AAACCCAGGCCGCAGGTGCATAGACCCGCCCAGGCGCGCAAGCGCTTCGGAGACGTGGCCGAGAGGCTGAAGGCACTCGTTTGCTAAATGAGCGTACCCAGAAATGGGTACCGAGGGTTCGAATCCCTCCGTCTCCGCCAATTCCCCACACCCCACTCACACCCAGCCGCCATCCACGACATAGTGCTGGTTGGTGCAGGCGCTCGCTTCGTCGGATGCGAAGAACAGCGTTGCCCTTGCGATCTCCCGGGGCAGCAGCGGGCGCTTGAGGCATTGGCGGCGCAGCAGTTCCTGCTCGCTCTCCGGCGTCAGCCACAGGTCGATCTGGCGCTGCGTCATGATCCAGCCCGGCGCGATGGCGTTGACCCGGATGTTGTGCGGGCCGAAGTCCCGGGCCAGCGAGCGCGTCAGGCCAAGCACCGCCGATTTTGCCGCCGTGTAGGCCGCCATGCCGCCCTGCCCGATCATCCACGAGGTCGAGCCAAAATTGATGATCGAGCCGGACCCCGCGGCGATCATGTCGGGCAGCACGGCTTGCGCCGCGAAGAACTGGTGCTTCAGGTTCACCGCGATACGGTCGTCCCAATACTCCGGCGTGACATCGAGCGTGGCGTGGCGCTGGTCATGCGCCGCATTGTTGATGAGGATGTTGATCGGGCCGAAGCGCGCCTTGATGTCCGCGATGGCCTGGCGCAAGGCAGCCGTGTCCGTGAGGTCGGCTTTCGCGAACATCACCTCTCCACCGGTCCTTGCCAGCCGCTCCACGATGGCAAGCGATTCCGCCTCCTTGATATCGAGGAAACCGACCTTCGCGCCCTGACCCACGAACGCCTCGACGATGGCTTCGCCGATCCCGCTGCCGCCGCCGGTGACGATGACGGTCTTGCCTGCAAGGTCGGGATAGATCGCTCCAGACGCCATGGTGTTGATCCCTTCAGCCCCAGAGTTCCGGGCCATAGCCCAGGATCGTGCTGCCCTCGAACACCAGCCCCGGCTCCCGATCCTGCGCCAGCAACAGCGGCCCGTCGAGATCGACATAGGCCGCTCTGGCCGCGATCAGCAGCGCTGGTGCCATGGCCAGCGAGGTGCCGACCATGCAGCCCACCATGATCTTCAGCCCCAGCGCTTCCGCTGCGGCGGCCATCGCCAGAGCCTCGCTCAGGCCACCGGTCTTGTCGAGCTTGATGTTGATGGCACCGTAGTGCTTTGCCACGGCAGGCAGCGTCTCGCGGATATGCACGCTCTCGTCCGCACACAGCAGAACGGGCGAGGTGAAACCGGCCAGCGCTCCGTCCTTGCCCGCTGGCAGCGGCTGCTCGATCAGTTCCACGCCAGCCGCCGCACAAGCCGCCGCGTTGGCTGCGAGATTGCTTTCGCTCCACGCCTCGTTGGCATCGACGACCAGCCGTGCGGCGGGCGCACCACGGCGCACGGCAGCGATGCGTTCGCCATCGCCGTCACCGCCCAGCTTCACCTTGAGCAGCGGGCGATGGCTGGCCGCCCGCGCCGCCGCTTCCATGCTGTCGGGTGTGCCGAGGCTGAGCGTATAGCAGGTGGTGACGACCGGTGGCGGCGCCATGCCAGCGACCTCCCAGGCCCGACGCCCCTGCCGCTTTGCCGCCAGATCCCAGAGCGCACAATCCAGCGCATTGCGGGCAGCTCCTGCCTGCATGCCGGTGATCAGCGCCTCCTGCGTCCCGCCGTCCCGCAACCGGTTGGCCTGCGCCGCGATGCTGGCCGCAACGCCTGCCACCGTCTCCCCGTAGCGCGGATAAGGCACGCATTCACCCCGGCCCAGATGCGTGCCATCGCTGACAGTGGCGGTGACGACGACCGCCTCCGTGCGGCTGCCCCGCGCGATGGTGAAGGTTCCCGCAATGGGAAATGTCTCGACGGCAACGGCGAGTTTCAGCGGAGGGAAAGACGCGCTCACAAAGACACGCTCACTTCGCTTCCGCCCGAATCTTTTCCAGCGCCGCACTGGTGAGGAAGCTGGAGCGGGTCAGGCCACGCTCCGCAGCTGCGGCGTCGATGGCGGCCAGGATGCCCTGGTCCATGGAAATGTTGGCACGCACGGATTTGCCGCTTTCGATGAGAAGCGGGATGGCGACAAGGACTGCGCCATCCGACATGGCCTCCTTCACCTCTGGATCATCACGGTAAGCAGTCAGGGGTCGCGGCACCGGAACGGCCTCGGCACCGCCCATTTCAACTACCCAGTCTGCCAGCACTTCTACCGCATTCCCCCAAGCTTCCTCGGCCGTTGCGCCCATGGCGACACAGCCTGGAAGATCAGGAAAAGAGATGCCGTATGCTCCCTCTTCGCCTTCAAAAATTGCAACATAACGAGCCATTTCACCTAGTCTTTCCAACCTGCGCACCGAGCAATGCTGCGGGCGACAAATTTTTTCAGTTCATTGTGACGCGGGACATAAATCGCCCCCACTTTCGTAGGGTGGCGAAACTTGTCATGCTTGGTGCCATCCGCGTTCTGCCAACCCTCTCGCTCGAGACGAGCGATGATCTTCTTGCGATTTGTTTCCAAGGGTTTCTCTCCAGCACCCGAGATCAGGTTCTCGGACTGCAATCAAGGATCGACACCTTTCAACGCTTCGGCATCACGCCATATTGCGCAATAAAATACACACGAATCGTTTTGTCAACCTGAGCTTCTATCCCGTTGATACCATTCACCGCAGGTATCCCGAAGGGGATGGACTCACCCCCTTGCCAACCCCATAAACAGCACATGATCCAACCCACTGGAGCAACCGCCATGCTCGACCGCCGCCGTTTCACGCGCCTTGCCACCGCCTCTGCTGCCACAGCCATGGCGCTGCCAGCCCGTGCGCAGACGACCGAAAAGGTGATCTTCGGCACCAACTGGCGGGCGCAGGCCGAGCATGGCGGCTTCTATCAGGCCGTGGCGGACGGCACCTATCGTCGGCTGGGCCTCGACGTCACCATCGCGCCTGGTGGCCCGCAGGCCAACAACCGCCTGCTGCTCCCCGTGGGGCGCATCGATTTCTACATGGGCGGCAACATGCTGCAGTCCTTCGCGTCCGTGGAGCAGAAGATTCCGACTGTCACCGTCGCCGCCTGTTTCCAGAAGGAACCGCAGGTGCTGATCGCGCACCCCAATGAGGGCTTCGAGACCTTCGCCGACCTGAAGAAATCCAACGATATCTACGTGTCCCGCGAGGGTCTCGCCTCATTCTACCAGTGGATGAAGACCGAGCATGGTTTCAGGGAGGAGCAGACCAAGCCCTACACCTTCAATGCAGCACCCTTCCTCGCCAACAAGAAGGCGGTGATGCAGGGCTATCTCTCGTCCGAGCCGGTCGCCATCGAACAGGCGGCCGGGTTCAAGCCCAGGGTTTTCCTGCTGGCCGACTACGGCTTCGACACCTATTCCACCACCATCGAGACGCGCACCGAACTGGTGGAGAAAAAACCGGACATGGTGCGACGCTTTGTCGAAGGCTCGATCCTGGGCTGGTACAACTATCTCTATGGCGACAGCGGCGTCGCCAATGCGCTGATCAAGCAGGACAACCCCGACATGTCGGACGGCAAGATCGCGGCGGCCATCGCGCTGATGAAGGCCAACGGCATCGTCGACAGCGGTGATGCGCTCGCCCTGGGCATCGGCGCCATGACCGATGCCCGCATGAAGAGCTTCTTCGACAAGATGGTGAAGGCCAGCCTGTTCAAGCCAGATCTCGACTATACGAAGAGCTACACGCTTGCCTTCGTCAACAAGGGGCTGGGCAAAGAACTGCGGAAGTAGCCACACCGGAAATGTCCCCGCCGCTCGTTTCTCTCAGCCATGTCCGCAAGGCATTCGCCAACGGCACCGTGGCGCTGGACGGTTTCGCCATGGATGTGCGCGAGGGCGAGTTCCTGTCGCTGCTGGGTCCCTCGGGCTGCGGCAAATCCACAGCGCTGCGCCTGATCGCAGGATTGGCGGAGGTTTCCTCCGGCACGATCAGCTGGCCATCCGATGCCACATCCGGAAGCGACATCGGCTTTGTCTTCCAGGACGCGACGCTGATGCCCTGGGCCAACGTGACAGACAACGTCTATCTGCCGCTGAAGCTGAAGGGCGTATCACGCGCCGAAGCGCTGCCGAGGATCAGCGAGACGCTGGCGCTCGTCGGCCTTTCGGACTTCGCGCAGGCCTATCCGCGCGAGCTTTCGGGCGGCATGAAGATGCGTGTGTCCATCGCCCGCGCCCTGGTGACGGAGCCACGGCTGCTGCTGCTGGACGAGCCCTTCGCCGCACTTGACGAGATCACCCGCTTCAGGCTGAACGACGATCTGTTGAAACTGAAGGCCGAGCGCACCATCACCATCATCTTCGTCACGCATTCGGTCTATGAGAGCGTCTATCTCTCCTCGCGCATCCTCGTGATGGCGGCCCGTCCGGGGCGCGTGGTGGCGGAGATTGCGGTGGACGCGCCCTGTCCACGCAGCGAGTCATTCCGCACCACGCCAGCCTATGGGGCGCTCTGCAAGGCCACGTCGCAGGCCCTGCATGCTGCGATGGACTACGACACCGGGGAGACGAAACACGGATGACCAGATCGCTGATCAGGAACGCACGGATACCACGCTGTCTGGCACCGGATTTCGAGAACGCCACGAGCGATTCTCAAAAGGGCGACTTCGCATCCGTCGATATCGGCATTGGCGACAACGGCACCATCACGACGATCCGCCCCTCACCCCCTCATCCTGAGCCTGTCGAAGGACCAAAGGCTCAGGAGGAAATCGACCTCGACCAGGGCATCGTCTTCC
>JANNFV010000513.1:0-4074 GCA_031380285.1 Hyphomicrobiales bacterium
GCCCATAAACGTGGATGGCCGCGTCAAGCGCGGCCATGACGTGTTTCCGTCAAAAAACGTCGTGCTCAAGGCGGTGAATTCATAAACGGAAAGCGGGCTGCCCGTGGGGCAACCCGCTGAATGCTCTGACGTTCATCGGCCTGAATGCCTGATGAAGGTCCGGGGCTGTTACCAGCAGCCGTAGTTGCGGGGTGGCTGGCAATTGCCACGGCCGTTGGAACCGCGACCCTTGGAACCGCGACCGTTGGAACCGCCACCATTGGAACAACGTGGGATCGAGCCATGCTTGCCGCCATGCTTGCCGTTGTGCTTGGCGCCATACACTGCTTCGATTTCATTGATTTCGAGATTACGCATTGTCATAGTCTCCTCTTGAGAGCTTGCCAGAAAGGGAAATCTTTAAGGCAGTCTTTGTTGACAACACCAATCTATCTAATTGAAAAAATGAAGCAATTGATGCTTTAATTAATCATTAAGATTTACAATAAGCATCGTGTTCTCCAATATTTTGAGACACATTGTACCATAAATACACAAATTCTAGAGGGCGAATCCTGAGTTGAACCAGTAAGTATTTGTTAACAATGTTTGTTTACAAATGATAAATGCCTCCAATGGCGGCCAATGCCCTCAAAAATTGTGTTGTTGACACCCAATAATGTCCACAATCGTGCAAAATCGCGCAAGAAGCCCGAGACCTCTCTGGTCAACGGCTACAAGTGCCTTGCGCCGTCTTGTGCTTCCCGGTGTCTTGCCGGTTTTGGGTCTGCTCGCGCCGAGCGGTGCCCATGCCGAGACCCTGCGGGAAGCATTGCAGCGTACCCATCGTACAAATCCGGTGTTTCTCGCCCAGCGACACAGTGTGCCAGCCGCTGAGGCCGGCGTTGATCGCGCCCGCGCCGGATATCTACCGCGCATCAACGCGAGTGCCGACTATGGTCTGACGTCAACGACGCAATCCTCCGCGCTGTCGCCGATCAGAGCGAGGAACACATCAAGACCCAAAGCTGTCGGCCTGGATGTGACGCAGACGCTTTTCGATGGTGCCCGCACGTATCATGCGGTCGGTCAGGCAAACCAGCAACTCTCTGCAGCGCAGCAAACCCTGCGTGATACCGAGCAGATTGTCCTGCTGGATGCCGTGACAGCTTACGTCGATGTCCTGCGTGATCAAACAATACTGAAGCTTGAAAGGCAAAGCCTCGCGAGCCTGTCCGAGCAGCTTAGGCGCATTCGTGAACTGTACGGCTTTGGTGACGTGACGCAAACGGACGTCGTACAGGTCCAGGCGCGCGTGGCCGACAGCCGGGCGCGGGTGAGTGGTGCAGAGGCCGCGCTCAAGGGGAGTGAGGGCGTTTATGAGCTGGTCGTGGGGGCCAAACCTGTTAACCTCAGCATCCCTCGTCCAGCCGACCGCCTGGCTCCAGCAAGCCTGGAGGCGGCAATGGCTCAAGCCAGCCTGTCCCATCCCAGTGTGCTTGCCGCACTGGCAAGCGCCACTGCAGCGGAATTCCAGGTCAAGGTTGCCCTGAGCGAGCATTCGCCAATCGTGAGTGTCACCGGCTCTCTCGCGCAGCAATTCAACACAGATGCGATCGGTGACCACCGGTCTAACGGATCGGTTTATGGGCGTCTTTCCGTGCCGATATTCAGCGGCGGCGAGACCGTGGCCAAAGTTCGGGAAGCGAGAGAAAATGCATCGCGTCGGCGTCTGGAAGCCGATGCTGTCCGTGCGCAGGTCCGGGCCGGCATGATCAGGGCATGGAGCCAGTATCAATCGAGCAAGATCCGGTTGTCAGCCGCACAAGAGCAGGTGCTTGCAGCCAGCGCGGCCTTGAAGGGCGTGCGCGAGGAGTTCGGGCTGGGACAGCGGACAGCAACAAATGTCCTCGACGCTGTGCAGGATTTGCTCAGCGCCAGTGTCAATCTGGCCAGTGCACAGCGTGAGCGCATAGTCACGACCTACAGCGTCAGTCGAGCGGTTGGAAAGCTGTCCATCGCCGAGATCGACGGGGGATCGCAGGGAACACCCCAGGCGATTGTGGATCAGTTTGCACAACTCTCGGTTCCAGTCAGGCGGAACGCGAATATTGCCAACTGGCAGCTGCGTGCTGAGGGTTCGTATCCACTGACGATTCCTGAGCCGCGTGCTGCCAGGGTCATGTTTCCAAATTTTCTGATGCGACATGCGGTTGAGTAGAGCCCTGCAAGCCAAAAGGCGCGCATCGCCTCGTGGAAGCGGCGTGTTTTTGGGCGTATCAGTCGACTGGATTGCTTCGCTTCGCTCGCGCAGACGGCTTGAACAGCCTTTTTCAGCAACCCGCTAAAACCGCTTCCGCCGCTGGGCGACAGCCAGGGTCTGGGATCGGATGATGGATAGGCTTACGGCCGCAACCTGGACTGCATCACCCATCCCTCACATCGTCGCGCCGATCTGCCAGGGCACGAACTCCACATCGCCATAGCCCATCACCTCGGACTTGGTGCGCTCGCCCGAGGCTATCCGCAGCACGAGATCGAAAATTTCCTGCCCCTTGTCTTCCATGCTCACGCCGTCCAGCACATCGCCGGTGTTGATGTCCATGTCATCGATCATGTGGTTGTAGATCGGCGTGTTGGTCGCCAGCTTGAAGGAGGGCGTGGGCTTGCAGCCATAGGCCGAGCCTCGCCCCGTGGTGAAGGCCAGCACATTGGCGCCACCTGCCACCTGGCCCGTAGCGGCAACCGGGTCATAGCCCGGCGTATCCATGTAGACGAAGCCGCGGGCCCCCACCTTTTCGGCGTAGTGATAGACCCCGCGCAGCGTGGTGTTGCCACACTTCATGGCGGCGCCCAGCGATTTTTCGAGGATGGTGGTGAGGCCGCCCGCCTTGTTGCCGGGCGAGGGGTTGTTGTCCATGCTCATCTTGTTGCGGGCCGTGTAATCCTCCCACCACTGGATGATGCCCACCAGTTTCTCGCCGATCTCACGGGTGGCGGCGCGGCGGGTCAGCAGGTGTTCCGCACCATAAATCTCGGGCGTTTCGGACAGGATCGCCGTGCCGCCATGCTTCACCAGCAGGTCCACCGCCGCGCCCAGCGCCGGGTTGGCCGTGATGCCGGAATAGCCGTCCGAGCCGCCGCATTGCAGGGCGAGGCACAGTTCCGAGGCGGGCAGGGTCTCGCGCTTCACGGCATTCACCGTGGGCAGCATCGCCTTGATCGCGTCGATGCCCGCCAGCACGGTCTTCTTCGTGCCGCCGACTTCCTGGATGGTCATGGTGCGGAAGGTCTCGCTTTCAGAGACACCATAAGCCTCCTTCCAGCGACCGATCTGGAAGCCCTCGCAGCCCAGACCCACCATCACTACGCCGCCCATGTTGGGGTTCGTGGCATAGCCCCACTGGGTGCGTTTCAGCACCTCGTAGCCCTCGCCATGGATATCGAGGGCGCATCCCCCGCCATGCACCAGCGGGATGACGCCATCGATGTTGGGATAGTCCTTCAGCAGGCCCGAGCGGTTGATCTCCTCCGCCATGAACTTGGCAACCGTGGCCGAGCAGTTCACCGAGGTGAGGATGCCGATGTAGTTGCGCGTGCCCGCGCGCCCTGTCGCCCGGCGAAAACCTTCGAAGGTCGCCTGCTGGCTGAGGGGCAGGATGTCTTCCGCCCGTGCATCCTCGGCATGGCGATAATCGCGCTCGAAAGCGGCGAAATCGCAGTTGTGGGAATGGATATGCTCGCCCGGCAGGATATCCGCATGGGCAAAGCCGATGATCTGGCCGAACTTGACGACGGGCTGGCCCTTGGAGAGCTTGACCATCGCCATCTTGTGCCCGCGCGGGATGCGGGCGGCAGCAGTGACAGCCTCGATCACGGTGCCCTTCTCGATGGGATCGACCGCCACCACCACGGTATCGAGCGCATTGAGGCGAAGGTGACGGCCTTTGGGCGGCATGATCTGGCTTCTTTCCTTCTCCCCTAGCGGGAGAAGATGGAGTTTGCGCTTGCTGCGTCTTCAATTCCAACAATAAATTGCCAAAGTCAGGAAATGCCGTCCATGAAACTCTCGCCATGAATCCCTCGCCATGAAAC
>JANNFV010000704.1:0-15563 GCA_031380285.1 Hyphomicrobiales bacterium
CAGCCAGCCAAAGCCTGCGGCAAAGGCGATGATGATCATCACCACGGCTGAATCGAGGCCGGACTGCACGAAGATGCCCCAGAGCTGACGCCAGTCCAGTTCGCGGTGGATCGCCATCGCCACGAAGAGTGCATAGAGGACCGCGAAGGCCGCGCTTTCCGTCACGGTCACCACGCCGCCAGTGACGCCGAACAGGATGACGAAGGGCATCATCAGGGCCCAGATCGCCTGGGAACCAGAGCGCAGCACCGCCCGCATCGGCAAGGCCTCGTGCACGGGATAGTTGCGCTTGCGGGCGATGATGTAGGTGGCGATGGCAAGCCCGATGCCCAGCATGATGCCGGGCACCACGCCCCCCAGGAACAGGGCCGCGACCGACACGCCCTTGCCGACGGACAGGCCATAGATGACGAGGGGGATCGAGGGCGGGATGATCGGCCCCATCACCGAGGCCGAGGCCGTGATCGCGGCGGAGAAGCCGGGATCGTAATTGGCCTTCTTCATGCCGGGGATCAGCACCTTGCCCAATGCTGTGGCATCCGCCACCGCCGAGCCTGAAACGCCGGAAAACACCATGCAGCTCATCACCGTGGTGAGGCCGAGGCCGCCGGAGAAGCGCCCGACGCAGGCATTGGCGAAGTTGATGATGCGGGCGGTGATGCCGCCGACATTCATGATGTTGCCGGCCAGGATGAAGAACGGGATCGCCAGCAGCGAGTAGCTGTCGGCCCCGATCAGCGCGCGCTGGATGAAGACGGAGTAGGGGAGCGAATCGTGGCTGGCGATGGTGATCACTGCGGCCAGCGCCATGGCGAAGGCTATCGGCAGGCCGATGGCCATCAGCGCGATGAAGGAAAGCATCAGGATGGAGGACATGGCTGCTCTCTCTCAGAGGTGAACTTCGCCGGAGGGCTCGCGCATGGCCGGGTCCAGCAGTTTCTCGACCCAGAAGAGGATGATCAGCAGGCCGCAATAGGGAGCGGCGAAATAGAACACGGCAGGTGATATCTCGAGCGCGCCGAAGGTCTGGCCCAGCGTGCCGATCGAGACCTCAAGGCCGAAGACCAGCATCAGCACGCCGACCAGCAGCATCAATCCCTGGTTGATCCAGAACAGGATGCCCTGCGCCCTGGGCGGCAGCATCAACACGAACATGTCTATGACGATGTGCAGCATCTGCCGGTAGAGGATCGCGGCCCCCGCGAAGACCGACCAAACGAACAGGATGCGGCAGACCTGCTCGGTCCAGGACAAGGGCGCGTTCAGCGCATACCGATACCATACCGCCACGATGGTGATGGTGACGATGGCCGCGATGGACCCGCCGACGATGAAGCGGCTGAACTGCTCCGCGCCATTGCAGAGGCTGCGCCAGAAGAGGGCGAAGGGGCTTGGTGTGCCTGCTCCGTCAAGAGTCATTGTCTTCGTCCTGTCATGCAGCACCCGTTGTCATGTTGTGCGTCCTTCGAGGCTCGCCAAGGGGCTCGCACCTCAGGATGAGGATCGTTGTGCCATGCTCAGGACTTCTCATCCTGAGGTGCGATCAGTCTGGCGGCTCGAAAAGGTGAGCCGTCAGACCGCTTTCCAGCCTCAGGCGATGGCCTTGATGCGGTCCACCCATTTTTTCACATGGGGGAACTCGCCATCCATGCCGTCGATGGCCTTGCGGAAGGCATCCTTGTCGACCTCGTTGATGGCGATGTTCTTGGCCTTCACCTGCTCGAGGATGCGCACATCGTCGGCGATGACCTTGGGACGCAGCGCGTCCTCCATCTCGCGCGAGGCCTGCACCATCGCCTTGCGCTGATCATCGGTAACGCGGCGGAACAGCGCCTCGGAGACCACGATCATGTTGTCCTGCATCATGTGCTCGGTCAGCGCGAAGTTCTTGTTCACGTCGAAGATGCCGCCGTTGAAGGTCAGCGCCATCGGGTTCTCCTGCCCCTCGATGATGCCGGACTTCAGCGCCTGGAACACCTCGGGCCACGCCAGCGGCGTCGGCGAGGCACCAAAGCGCTCGAAGGTGCGCCGCCACATCGTGGTTTCCGGCACGCGGATCTTGAAGCCCTTCATGTCTGCGGGTGTCTTGATGACGCGGTTGGAGGAGAGCATGCGGGGCATGCGCGGGATCGAGGCCAGCGGACGCAGCTTGGCCTCGGCCGCGACATCATCGCCATAGGCCCCCATCATCGAGGTCATCACGCGGTCCTTGTGCGCAACATCCTTGAACATGAAGGGGTAGGTCCAGACTTCGGACGGCTTGTACCAGCCGCCGAGGATCGCCCCGCCGGGAGATGCGACATGCACGGCACCCTGCAGCAGGGCTTCCACATGCTCGCGCTCGCCACCCAATGATCCGGCGTGGTGCGTGGTGATCTCGATCTGGCCCTTGGTGATGTCCTTGAGGCGTGCCGCAAAGGTATCGAGGCCCTGGGCGATGAAATCGGTGGGCGGCGTCGCGGACGCGCCGATCCATTTCAACTGCTGGGCCCGGAGCACCGATGGCATGGCGATCAGACCCACTGCGGCAGCGGCACCTGTGAGCGTAGCACGGCGCGTGAGATTTGGCATTGTCATGGTCTTCGTCATGGTCTTGCTCCCTGTTTCAGCGACCCAAACGTCGCCTTGTTGTCAGCCCCTGTCCGGTCTTGCGCCGATTGCCGGGCCGTTGATTGTCAGTTGCTGAATTCCTGCTCCATCTCGCGGCGGAACATCACGGCCGCATCCTTGGGATCATAGTCCACATCGCTCCACCTGAGTCGAGCGCCCAATGCGATGTCCTTGTTCAGCCGCACCTTGTGGGCGAGCCCGAGCGGCAGATAGCCTTCTGTGAGCGAGGTCTTGGCAGGTGTCTGCTTGCCCCAGACACAGAAGCCGCCTTCGCCGTCCAGCATTTCGCCCGCCTTCAGGTCGCGCTTGGCGGTCGCCACGACGTCCGAGTTGAAGCAGATCGGCGCACCGGTCGGCTCCTTGCGCAAAGCGGCGGAGGCGACCGAGAGGCCGAGTTCCAGGCCGATCATGTGGGTGGGACGGTAGAGCGCGGCGTATTTGCCTGAAGCGTCGGGCAGCATGGAATATTCGCGGAAGCACTCCTCGGTGTAGGCGCTGTCGCTCTCGATCACGACATAGGTGCCCATCACAAGGCTGCGCTCCACATCCGTCCCGTCGCGATAGACCGAGGATGTCACTTCGGTGACGCCCTTGCGCTCCAGCACGCCGCCATCCGCCTTCGGCTTGCAGATGTCCGCGTGCTCGAACCGGGTGGCGGGCGGGAAGGAGAGGCCATCCGCCTGGCTCTCGAGGCCGGTGGCGTTGCAGACCGCCGTCATCTCGATGCCGGACTTGGTGCCGTCCACGAAGGAGTTGAACATCTTCGGGTTGATCGACTGCCGGTCGCGGATCTTCATGTACTTGTCGAGGATGTCCCACACCGTCTCCGGCGTCGATTGGTGATAGGCCGGCATGTAGCGCGTGCCCTTGCCCGCGCAGACCACCTTGAAGCCGGTGGCGCGCGCCCAGTCCACATGCTCGGCAATCAGCGCGGGCTGGTCGCCCCAGGCCAGCGAATAAACGACACCTGCCGCTTTCGCCCGCTTGTTCAGCAGCGGCCCGGCAACGGCATCCGCCTCCACATTGACCATGATGATGTGCTTGCCGTTCTCGATGGACTTGAGGGCGAAGCGGATGCCTGCACCGGGATCGCCTGTCGCCTCGATGATGACCTCGATGCCAGGATGGGTCACCAGGGCGTCGCCATTGTCGGTGATCATCGTGCTGCGGTTCTTCAGCGCTTCATCCAGTGACATTGCGGCGTATTGCTCGGCAGGCCAGCACGCCGTCTTGAGCTGGGAATGGGCGCGGGCGGTGTTGATGTCGGCGACGGCGACGATGTGCATGCCGTCGGTCAGGCGGGCCTGTGACAGGAACATCGTGCCGAACTTTCCGGCACCGATAATGCCAACGGTGACAGGGCGACCGGCGGCTTTGCGCTCCAGCAGCATGCGATGCAGGTTCATGTCAGGCCGTTCTCCCAGTCCAGCCCTTCAGGGCTTGGTGTCTCAGGCCTCATTCGGTGAGCCTGAATTTTCACCGGAAAAGCTACCATGGGAATTTGGAGGCTGAAAAGCGAATTGACATCGGGTCAATGATGAGCACCATTCACTGATGGATATGGCAATGCCACCGCTGCAATGGCTCCTCACCTTCAAGACGGTGATGGAGGAGGGCAGCTTTGCCGGTGCGGCGCGGCGGCTCAATCTCACGCCTTCGGCCATCAGCCACCAGATGCGTGCGCTGGAGCATCGCCTCGGCCAGACGCTGTTCCTGCGTGACAGGCGCATCGTGGTGCCGACGGAAGAGGCGATGACCTATGCGGCCTCCATCGCCGAGAGTTTCGCGCGTCTCGCCAGCGCCACGGGCCGGTTGATGGCGAGCGGGGCTGCGCGACGGCTGCCGATCCACTGTTCGCCGAGCTTCGCCACCCTGTGGCTGACGCCCCGGCTGGGCGCGTTCCTCGCTGCTCATCCCGCCATCGACATCACGCTGTTTGCCAGTCACGAACCGGCGCGGCTGGGGCAGGATGGCATTCTCGTCGATATCCAGTATGCCCGCGCGGTGCCGGAGAACTGCGAAGCCGTGGCGCTGGGCGACGAACTGGTGGTGCCGCTCGCCAGCCCGGCCTTCGTGCGGCGGGAGCGCCTGACCGAGCCGGGCGATATCGCCCGCGTGCCACTCATCCATTCCGTCCGGTCCGTGGTGCCTTGGGAGCAATGGACCGCGCGTCATGCGCCGCGCACGCCGCTCAATCCCCGCGGCCTGCAATTCGACCGCGCTCATCTTGCGCTTGCGGCGGCGGCCAATGGCCTGGGCCTCGTGCTGGAATCGACCCTGCAGGCCGATGGACACCTGCGCCGGGGTGACCTTGTCATGCCCTTCGGACGCCGCGGCATTCCGGTGCTGGCGCATCGCCTGGTCTATCGGCGGGAGGATCGCGGCAATCCCGAACTGGAGGCCTTCATCACCTGGCTGAAGCGCGCCATGCTGGAGATGAGCGCCAACGCGGAAGAGGTTGCTGGCGAAACGCCGACGGCATAGACCATGGACATCATGCCAGCGATCAAGCGCGATATCACGGTGAGCGAGGTTGGACCTCGCGACGGGCTGCAAAGCATCAAGCGCATCATGCCGACCGAGGCGAAGATGCGCTGGGTGCGGGCGCTCGCTGCATCTGGGTTGACCGAGATCGAGGTTGGTTCCTTCGTCAACCCGAAGCTGCTGCCGCAGATGGCCGATACGGCGGAGGTCGTCGCCGATGCCATCACGATCCTGGGGCTGACGGTCACGGCCCTGGTGCCAAATCTCAAGGGCGCGGAGCGGGCCTTTGCCGCTGGAGCACTGTGTGTGTCGATGCCCGTTTCCGTGTCCCGCAAGCATTCGCAGGCCAATGTCAACATGACGCCGGAGCAGGCGGTGGAGCAGGTGCGGGCCGTCGTGGCCCTGCGCGATGCGATGAAGGATGGCAAGCCACGGGGTGTCGAGGTCGGTCTCTCGACGGCGTTCGGCTGCACACTCGAAGGCGCGGTGAGCGAGGACGCGGTGATCCGCCTCGCCGTTGCCGTGGCCGAGGCGGGGGCGGATGCCATCGGCCTGTCGGATACGACGGGCATGGGCAACCCCGCGCAGGTCAAGCGCCTGTTCACGCGGCTCAAGGCGGAGCTCGGCGCAAAGGCGGGAGCCGCGCATCTGCACAACACGCGGGGGCAGGGGTTGGCCAATGTCTGGGCGGCACTGGAGGCGGGTGTGACGACGTTCGACTCGTCGCAAGGTGGCATCGGCGGCTGTCCCTATGCGCCCGGTGCCACCGGCAACATCGTGACGGAGGATCTGGTGTTTTTGCTCGAAGCCTCCGGGCTGAACACCGGGATCGATATCGACGGGTTGATCGCGGCCCGTTCGATCCTGGCCGAGGCGCTGCCAGGCGAGGCGATGTACGGACAGGTGGCCGACGCGGGATTGCCCAAGGGGTTCCTCTACGCGCAACCGCGCGGACGTGAGCGGCCATGAGCGCTCCGCTGCTGCTCAAGGGAATCCGCGTCGTCGAGTTCTCGCATATGGTGATGGGGCCAAGCTGCGGACTGGTGCTGGCCGATCTGGGTGCCGATGTGATCAAGGTCGAACCGGCGGGTGCGGGAGACAACACGCGGCGGCTCACTGGTTCGGGCGCAGGCTTCTTCGCCGCGTTCAACCGCAACAAGCGGTCCATTGCCATCGATCTCAAGTCAGAACGCGGGATCGCACTCGCCCATCGGCTGATCGCCACCGCCGATGTCATGACGGAAAATTTCCGCCCCGGAGCGCTTGACGCCCTTGGGCTGGGATACGACGCGCTGGCCGCCGCCAACCCGCGCCTCATCCATTGCTCGCTCAAGGGCTTTCTGACAGGCCCCTATGAAAACCGCGCTGCGCTTGACGAAGTGGTGCAGATGATGGGCGGCCTCGCCTACATGACGGGGCCGCCGGGCCGTCCGCTCAGGGCCGGTGCCTCCGTCAACGACATCATGGGGGGCATGTTCGCGGCCATCGGCATCCTGGCTGCGCTGCACGAGCGCCAGGCGACCGGCATGGGGCGCTCGATACGGGCGGGCCTGTTCGAGAACTGCATGTATCTCATGGCCCCCCACATGATGCAGTTCGCCCTGACCGGGAAGCCTGCTGCGCCAATGCCGGAGCGGCTCGCGTCCTGGGCGGTCTATGATGTCTTCGAGGTCGCGGATGGCAGCCAGGTCTTCGTCGGCGTCGTCACGGATACGCAGTGGGCCGCGTTCTGCGATGCCTTCGCGCTTCCCGGTCTGAAGACCGATCCGGCACTGTCCAGCAACCGCGAACGCGTGCTGCAGCGCGAGCGGTTCATGCCCCGGCTCAGGGCGCTGTTCGCCGCCATGCCCCGCGAACGGCTGCTGGCGGAATGCGAGCGCATCGGCCTGCCCTTCGCACCGATCAACCGGCCCGAGGACATGTTCGACGATGCCCATCTCAATCACCCCGGCGCGATGGTGCCGATGCGGCTGCCGGGCGGCGGGGAAGCACGGTCGCCAGCCCTGCCGCTGGAGATCAGCGGCGAACGGCCGGGCCTTTACCGCGACATTCCCGAGGCTGGCGAACACTCGGCCGAGTTGTGCCAGGAACTGGGCCTCTCGCCGGAGGATATCGCCGACCTGTTCGGCACAGGTGGCATCACCGGGCCGTTGCAGCAGAACTGACCCGTCCATCCACGTCTTTCCTGTAGGGCATAAGCGTGGATGGCCGCATCACGTGCGGCCATGACGGATTTTCGTCTCTTCCCGTTCGGGTCCGGCCTTCAACCAGTGATAATGGTCACAGCGCGATCACGTCCACGGCCTGGTCGATGCTCTGGGTTCCGGTGGTCTTGAGGACACCTGAAACGGGGGATACGTCCGCATAGTCACGACCGATGGCGACCAGGATATGATCGTTGGCCACGAGGATCCCGTTGGTGGGATCGAACTCGACCCAGCCCGGATTCTCGCCGCACCAGGCCATCACCCAGGCATGCATCGCATCGGCGCCCTCGAGGCGCGGACTGCCTTCGGGTGGCCTTGTGCGCAGCAGGCCCGAGACATAACCCGCCGGAATACCGATGGCGCGGAGCGCCGTGATCATGATGTGGGTGAAATCCTGGCACACCCCGCGGCGGTGCGCGAAGGCCACGCTGGCGGGCGTGTTGACATCCGTCGCATCGGCATCGAAGCGCAACGTATTGAACAGGGCGACATTCACGGCTGACACGGCTTCGACGACGGTCATTTCAGGTGTGAGCTGGTCTCGCGCGAAGGCCGCGATGGCGGGGTCGGGCTGGATGCGGATCGAGCGCCCGGTGAAATGCTGGGGGGAGCGCGGGCCGAGATCGCGATAGCGTTCAATGGCAGCGGGGAGCGCATCGAGTCGGGGCGAGAGGTCGAGGCCGGTTGTTTCCACCATGCGGTTCACGCGGGCCTGGACGACGAAGGCGATCTCCCGCCGCGCATTCGCATAGGCCGCCTCCACCGTGATGTTGTCGAAAAAATCCCGCCCGTCGCCACGTTCCATCGGACGGGGCTGGAAATCGACCGTGCAGGCGATCACGCGCTGGCGGCCCTGCACCGTTGGCGGTGTCACGCGCAGGATCTGGCGTCCGCTGGCCGCGTGCGCGCCGAACCGGTAGGCCATCCGCAATGTCACGTCATAGAGCATCGGATTGTCGGCCTATCGGAAATAGGTGCTGTTGATCAGCTCGGACAGGGCCGACGCCTGTTCCCGCAGCGTTTCGAGAATGGCATCGTCGAGCGTGGTCGGCGTCTGCACGGCGACGCTGGATTGCAACTTCAGCACGGCGCGGGCCAACGGCGACATCTCGCCGAAGATGTTGGCACCGGGCAGGAAGCCGACATGCTCGTGCAGTTCATTGGCGCTGTAGAGCACGGATCGCGGGTTGAGTGAGTCGAGCCCCAGCAGATCGACCACCGTTTCGCGTGTCGTGGCGATGGTGTAGCGTCGGCGGTGAGTCATGGCGCTGTCGGCAATCTCCACCGCCATGTCGAGTGCCCCTTCGGGCGCGGTGGGGGAGGTCATGCGGCTGATGGTGTCCAGCATGAACTGGGCGCGTTCCAGCGCCCGCCCGATGCTCATGAAACGCCAGCCGACAAAGCGATACATGTTCTCGTGGACGAGGCCGGTGAAGCCCGAAACCTTGCGCAGCAGCACGCCCATGGCGCGGGCGGAATCATCACCCGCCGTCAGGTGTCCGGCAAATCGCCTTGCGGTCTTGGCCAGGTCGTTGAGGGCCATCCAGCCATCGACGGAGAAGCGGTCGCGGACCTTGCCTGCGCTGGTGATGGCGGAGCCGATGGTCAGCAACAGGCCCTCGGGCACAACCTCGTCCGAGGTCAGGCCGCGCTCCTCTAGCGCCTGGCGCAGGAGCGCAACGGTGGGCGCGGTGCCGGTGGGGTTCTCGGACAGGCGCAGATGCAGCGCTCTCAGCAGCCGGAGATGGCCCTCCGTCCGCTCGACATAGCGGCCAAGCCAGAACAGGTTGTCTGCGGCGCGGCTTGGCAATGTGCCGGGGATCGCCCGCGCGAAGGGGCCCGTGGGAGGGCCCAGCATGGTCTCCTGCGCCACGGGACGCGGGCTGACGATCCAGACATCGGCGGCTGAACCGCCGCGCCGCATGGCGATGGCCGTGGGGTCGGCGCTGCGCCCGATGCGGGCAAAGCCGCCGGGCATCACCCGCCAGCCATCCGGCGTGCGGGCCAGGAAGGCGCGCAAGCTCATGGGACGTGGCCGGAGCACACCATCCACCAGGGCTGGCGTGGTCGAGAGCGTGACGACCTCCTGCCCCACCAGACTGGCACCCTCCTGGCGCAGGCGCTCATCCAGGCCGCCATCGATGCCAGTGCCGAGTGTCTCGCCGCCCAGCGCGTGGTCATCCAGCTCGAAGGGCAGGCGGGTGGACAGCGCCTCGCCGATCATCATGCGGGATGCATGGCGGCGGACATGCTCCGCCTCCTTCGGGTGGCCGCACCACCAGGTCGCGATGTTGGGCAGCGCCAGCGGCTCGCCCAGCAGATGCTGGCAGAGGCGCGGCAGGAAGGCGAGCAGCGCCCTGATCTCGAGAATGCCGGAGCCCAGCGCATTGACCAGCGTGACATTGCCCTGGCGCACGGCACCGACGAGGCCGGGCGTGCCCAGCTTTGATCGTGCGTCGAGTTCCAGCGGATCGGTGAAGCTGGCATCGAGACGCCGCCACAGCACATCGATGGGGATGGGACCGGCAACCGTGCGCACCATGAGGTGGCCGTTCTCGACGGTCAGATCCTCGCCCTCCAGCAGGCCGAAGCCGAGATAGCGGGCGATGTAGGCGTGCTCAAAATAGGTCTCGTTCATGGGACCAGGCGTCAGGATCGACACGCGGTTGGTCTCGACATGGCGCATGCCGTTCAGCGCATCGCGGAAGTGGCGGAAGAAGCCTGCGAGGCGATGCACGTTGGCGCCCGCGTAGAAGTCGGCAAAGGCGCGGGCCGTCGCCACCCTGTTCTGCAGCGCGAAACCCACGCCGGAAGGGGCTTGGGTGCGGTCACCCAGCACCCACCATTCGCCATCCGGCCCGCGTCCGATCTCGAAGGCGACGAAGTTGAGGAAGTGACCGCCGCGCGGCTTCACGCCCACCAGCGGACGCAGCCATTCCGGACTGGCGGCAATGAGCGATGCCGGCAGATGTCCCTCCCGCGCCAGTTCGTTTGCGCCGTAAAGATCACTGACCACGGCTTCCAGCAGATTGGCCCGCTGGATCAGGCCCGCACAGATGCGCTGCCAATCCGCCTCGTCGATCAGCACGGGGATATGGCTCAACGGCCATTCGCGCTCGGCGGAAACGCCTTCGCCATATTGCCGGTAATAGACGCCTGCGTCCCTCAGATAGTGATCGGCACTCGCGATCTGGTGGCGCAACTGATCAGACGACTGGCTCGACACATGATGGATGAAGGATTGCCAGACAGGGCGGACGGCACCGTTCGCATCGCGCATCTCGTCGGCGACACCCGGTACGGCCTGATAGGCTGCAAGAAAAGCAGCGGCGGTTTCCGCTGCGACAGGTGATGAAAGGGGCATGGCTCAGGCCCCCGCTGCCCGGCGCAGGTCGAGTGTGAACGGAAACTCCGGATGCGGGGTTTCTTGCTTCAGTTCATAGGCTCCCGCCGTGTGTCCGTGCGGCTCGAAGCGGGCCAGCCTGCGGGCCTCCGCCTCGTTGCCATTGACCGGAAAGGTCTCGTAGTTGCGCCCGCCGGGATGGGCCACATGATAGGTGCAGCCGCCCAACGCACGCCCTGTCCAGCGATCGAAGATGTCGAAGGTCAGCGGCGCGTCCACCGGCAGGCGCGGATGCAGGGACAAAGAGGGCTGCCACGCCTTGTAGCGCACGCCTCCCACGGCCTCGCCGCCTGTCGCGGTCTGCCGCAGCGGCACGCGCCGCCGGTTGCAGGCCACATCGTAGCGCGACGGGTCGGCGGCGGTGAGCTTCACCTGCAGGCGCTCGACCGAGCTGTCGGTGTAGCGCACAGTGCCGCCGATGGCGCCGGTCTCGCCCAGCACGTGCCAGGGCTCGAGCGCCTGGCGCAATTCCAGCTTCACGCCCTCATATGCGACATCGCCGCAATAGGGGAAACGGAACTCCGCCTGGGCCTCGAACCATTCGGGGCGCACGGCGAAGCCATGCCTTTCCAGGTCCGCGAGGACATCCTTGAAATCCTCCCAGATGAAATGCGGCAGCATGAAGCGATCATGCAGCACGGTGCCCCAGCGCGTCAGTGCGCCCTGCAATGGCTGCTGCCAGAGCCGGGCAATGATGGCGCGCAGCAGCACCTGCTGGGCGAGACTCATGCGTGGATCGGGCGGCATCTCGAAGCCACGAAACTCGACCAGGCCCAGGCGTCCCGTCGGGCCATCGGGCGAGAACAGCTTGTCGATGCAGATCTCCGAGCGATGGGTGTTGCCCGTGACATCGACCAGAAGATTCCGCAGCAGGCGATCCACGATCCAGGGCAGGGGTGCCTTGCCGCCATCGGGTGCGGGAATCTGCGCCAGCGCGATTTCCAGTTCGTACAGTGCATCATGCCGCGCCTCGTCGATGCGCGGGGCCTGGCTCGTCGGCCCGATGAACATGCCGGAGAACAGATAGGACAGGCTGGGATGGCGCTGCCAGTGCAGGATCAGGCTCTTCAGCAGGTCCGGCCGCCGCAGGAAGGGGCTGTCGAGGGTGGTCGCGCCTCCCACCACGACATGATTGCCGCCTCCGGTGCCGGTGTGGCGGCCATCGAGCATGAACTTGTCCGCGCCCAACCGCACCTGCCGTGCCTCGGCATAGACCGCCTCGGTCGTGGCGACGCATTCCGTCCAACTCGTGGCAGGATGGATGTTGACCTCGATGACACCGGGATCGGGCGCGACGCGGATGACATTGAGGCGCGGATCGGACGGGGGAGGATAGCCCTCGACATGCACCGGCAGGCCCAGCTTGCGGGCGGCAATCTCGGCGGCTGCGATCAGCTCCAGATAATCCTCGAGACGTTCGGTCGGCGGCATGAAGATGCACAGACGTCCGTCCCGCGGCTCGACGCAGATTGCCGTGCGCACCACGCCATCCACCGGCTCCAGGCTCTGCTCGTTGCGCTCCTGAACGCTCTCCGATGCCGTGAACTGTGCGGCGACCGGCGGGCGTTCGGTGTCGCTGATTGTCATCGGATCGGCAGGTCTGGGGTCAGCCAGTGCGCTGCGCGGTTCTGTCGGATCGGCGGTGTGCAGGAACGGGTATTGCGCCGGAGGCACATGGGGCAGCGAACCCAACGGCAGGCGATAGCCAGCCGGGCTGTCGCCCGGCACCAGGAACAGGTTCTGCCGCCGCAGCCTCCACTGTTCGGATTTCCAGCGCGGGCCGATGCCGCTGGTCGCTCTGGCCTGCCAGCGCTGGATGGGCAGAACGTAGCCTGAGGGCGTGGTGAGGCCGTTGCCGAAGACCCGTGCGATGCGGTGGCGCTCCTCGGGATCCTTCAGCCGGGAATTTTCCGGCGTGACGTTTTCCGGCAGGTTGCCCTCCTTCAGAATCCACTCCGCCGGGTCTTCATAGGCGGGCAGGATGTTCTGGTCCGACACCGCAAGCTCGCCTGCCAGCAGCGTGAGCAGCTTCTCGGCATCCTCGGCCTTCGCGCCCGTGCTGGCACCCTCCGCGGCCACCAGGGTCGTGTCCTGCCAGATCGGCTTGCCATCGCGGCGCCAATAGACCGAGAAAGTCCAGCGCGGCAGCGTTTCGCCGGGATACCATTTGCCCTGTCCGTAATGCAGGAAGCCACCCGGTGCGAAGCGCTCGCGCAGGCGGCGGATCAGGGTGTCGGCCAGCGCCCGCTTCTGGGGGCCGACGGCGTCGGTGTTCCATTCGGCGCTTTCGAAATCATCGATGGAGACAAAGGTCGGCTCGCCGCCCATGGTCAGGCGCACATCGCCCGCCACCAGCGCGGCATCCACCGTATGGCCGAGCGCGTTGAGCGCGTGCCAGGATTCGTCCGAGAAGGGCTTGGTGATGCGCGGTGATTCCGCCACGCGCCGCACCTGCATGTCGAAGGCGAAGGTGGTGTCCGCCGCGCTGGCGAGGCCGGAAATCGGTGCGGCGTTGCTGTAATGCGGACAGGCCGCCAGCGGAATGTGGCTCTCCCCCGCCAGCAGGCCGGAGGTCGGGTCCAACCCGATCCAGCCTGCGCCGGGGAGATAGGCCTCCACCCAGGCATGCAGGTCGGTGAAATCATGGTCGGTGCCCTGCGGTCCGTCGAGCGCGACAAGGTCCGGCTTGAGCTGGATCAGGTAGCCCGAGACAAAGCGTGCGGCGATGCCCAGATGGCGCAGGGCCTGAACCAGCAGCCAGCTCGAATCGCGGCAGGAGCCGGATGCCTTGCCGAAGGTCTCTTCCGGCGTCTGCACGCCTGGCTCCATGCGGATCAGGTAGCCGATCTCGCGGGCCACACGCGCATTGAGATCGACGATGAAATCCACGGTGCGGCGACGGTCCCGCGAAACACCCGCCAGGAAGCGTTCCATATGCGGTCCCATGGTCTCAGGCTTCAGATAGATCACCAGATCCGCCGCGATGTCCTGCGGGTAGCTGAAAGGCCAATGCTCCGCCGTTTCCTCCACGAAGAAGTCGAACGGGTTGTAGACCCGCATGTCGGCCACGAGATCGACCTCGATCTTCAACTCGCGCACCGGCTCGGGAAAGACGAAGCGGGCCAGCCAGTTGCCGTAGGGATCCTGCTGGTGGTTGACGAAATGGTTGGCCGGGCTGACCTTCAGGCTGTGGGAAATGATGCGCGTGCGGCTGTGGGGCGCGGGCCTCAGCCGGATGACCTGCGGCCCCAGCGTGACCGGGCGGTCATACTGGTAATGCGTCAGGTGGTGGATGCTGGCCTTGATCGACATGCGCCCTGTTCAGGTTCAAGTGGAGATGGTCCGGGTCTGGTCCCGCCATTGTGCATTGCAAAAGCGCCATGGCAATGTGTTTCGGTCGCATCGTCCCAGAGAGCTGTGCTCAGGCAAGACCCTGATCATGGATCAGCACCGCTTCCAGCAGCACCTGGGCCCCCGCGCCACACTCCTCGAAGGAGGTCGATTCCGCCTCGTTGTGGCTGATGCCGCCCGCACAGGGCACGAAGATCATCGTGGTGGGCGCGACCCGCGCGATATAGGCCGCGTCATGGCCGGCCCCCGACACCATGTCGCGCGTGGCATGGCCGGATTTTGCCGCTCCCTGGCGCACGCAGGCGATCAGGTCAGCATCGAAATGCACGGCTGGGTTCTTCCAGATGCACGCCTCGTCGAAGGATAGCCCCAGCGGCCCCAGCACCTCCGGCAGGGTTGAGCGGAAGGTGGCCTCCATCCGGTCCAGCACAGAATCATCGGGGTGGCGAAGATCGACGCAGAAGAACACCTCGCCCGGCACGACGTTGCGGGAGTTTGGTCGCACCTCCAGCAGTCCGACGGTGCCGACAGCCTCGGGCGCATGGTCCATGGCGATGGCGTGGACGGCCTCGACCATGCGGGCCGCGCCCAACAGCGCGTTCCTGCGCAGCGTCATCGGTGTTGCCCCGGTATGGGCGGATTGGCCCCGCACAGTCACCTCATACCAGCGCATGCCCTGCACACCGGTG
Source organism: Hyphomicrobiales bacterium (assembly GCA_031380285.1). Taxonomy (GTDB): domain Bacteria; phylum Pseudomonadota; class Alphaproteobacteria; order Rhizobiales; family Beijerinckiaceae; genus JADCCX01. Next base: position 14,745 of record JANNFV010000704.1, read on the forward strand.
ACGACGCCGATCATCCTGTCTTCGGCTTCCAGGATCGGACCCTGTTCGATGTGCAGTTCGAACATCGCGCCGATCCGGCGCTGTCCGACCGGCTCCGCGCCCTTGTAGCCGATGCGCGCGAGCGCCTGGTCGAAGCGTATGCCATCGCGATCCTGGCGTTCATAGGCGTAGTCCCGCGTGAAGGCCCCGGCGAAGACGCCCGAGGCTAGCATGGCGGGCGCATAGCGCGAGCCTTCTTCGTTGGTCCAGTTGACGACTTCCAGGGGCGCGTTGGTCTCGTAGCCGAGATCATGCAGCGTGCGCATCACCTCAAGGGCTGCCAGCACGCCCAGCACGCCGTCGAACTTGCCCCCCGTGGGTTGCGTGTCGAGGTGGCTGCCCATGCAGATCGGCGGCAGGTCATTCCGCCTGCCTGCGCGTCGCGCGAACATGTTGCCGCAGTCATCGGTCATCACGGTGCAGCCCACGGCTTCGCAGGCCCCGGCGAACCAGTCGCGGACCTGCTTGTCCTCGTCGGAGAGCGTGAGGCGGTGAATGCCACCCCTGTCGTTTGCGCCGAACCGGGCCGTTTCCATCAGGCTGTCCCACAGTCGTTGCGGGTTGATCTGCAGGTTGGGCAAGGTGCTGGGCATGACTGGCGCTTTCGGTCCGGCCCGGCGACAGGCTGGGCGTGGACAGGGTGAGGTTGCAAACCAGTTTGTCAACACTCCCTAGTCCATAGCCTGGTTTGGGCGCGGGGCACGCGGTTCGGCATCGGTGAAGCTATAGCCGTACGCATTGATCCTGCCCTCGAGAGCACCGCTCGTGGCCGGGGCGAGG
>JANNFV010000574.1:0-4518 GCA_031380285.1 Hyphomicrobiales bacterium
GCACCACGCTTTTCAAGTTCCGCCCTGACACGCAGGGCCTGGGGTTCGTGGCCTCAAGAACCGCAATATTCGATCAGGATCGTCATGAATGCTCCAGTGAGAGGGTTGCATCGCGAGACAGGATATAACCCACGAACAGGGCGATATCACCTGTAACGCAGGACGGATATGAAGATGGCTGGAGCGGGTGAAGGGAATCGAACCCTCGTATTCAGCTTGGAAGGCTGCTGCTCTACCATTGAGCAACACCCGCATGCACCAATCAGTTCCAGAACAATAACCGTTCTGGACGAGGCATGAACTCCGGTTCGTGACGAGTCACGGCAGGAATGATGTTTCCTAGCCCAATGCCGTTTGGCAGGGAAGCGGGAAATCCGATTTTGGCTGGCTTGCCTTCGGTTGGACCCGTGGCTATAGAGCCGCCTCTGGTCGGATCGGAGTGTGGCTCAGCCTGGTAGAGCACTACGTTCGGGACGTAGGGGTCGTAGGTTCAAATCCTATCACTCCGACCAATTTTCGCCTCCAGGGGCGATGGATCAGGATGTTCAGCGATGCTTTCCCGAGACACGCTGACACACTCCAGCCTGAGGATGCCGCGATGAAGCAGGAACGGTTCCTCCTCGCTGGCCTGATGGGCGATCCGGTGATGCATTCCCGGTCTCCCCGGCTGCACAATTACTGGCTCAAGCATTACGGGCTGGCTGGCTCCTACGTGTTGCTCGGCGTCAAACAGGCCGGGCTTTCCGCCGCTCTCAAAGCGCTTCCCGCATTGGGATTTTCTGGCTGCAACCTGACGATCCCGCACAAGGAAGCCGCGATGGCTGCCATGGATGTCATCGATCCCGTGGCCCGGCAGATCGGGGCGATCAACTGTGTGGTTGTCGGGCCGGACGGTCAACTCAGCGGCTTCAACAACGATGACTACGGCTATATCGAAAGCCTGCGCGAGGACCATCCAGGCTGGCGGGCCGATGCGGGGCCTGCCGTCGTCATCGGCTCAGGTGGCGGCGCGCGCGCCGTTGTGTCCGCCCTGTGTGCCGCAGGTGCCAGGGAAGTGCGCCTCATCAACCGCACGCGTGCTCGGGCGGAGGCTCTGGCGCGGGAATATGGCGCACCCGTAACAGCCTGCGACTGGGCTGACCGTTCGGCTGCGCTCAGCGACGCTGCAATCGTCGTGAACACCACCAGCCTGGGCATGAGCGGCCAGCCGCCGCTGGAGCTTGATCTCGGGCAGTTGCCTCGTCATGCCGTGGTGTCGGACATTGTCTATGCGCCTGCAGAAACGCCCCTGCTGCGCAATGCCCGCCTGAGGGGAAATCCGGCCAGCAACGGCCTGGGCATGCTGATCCATCAGGCCCGGCCGGCTTTCAGGGCGTGGTTTGGCGTTCTGCCCGAAGTGACAGACGAGTTGCGCGCCGCCATGCAGGCAGCAACGGCGTAAAGCTCGCCTGCGGAGACCGGGGCCGGATCTCCTGCGGAGACCGGGGGTTGACTGACGGCGCGAAATTGCTCAGGGGACGGCAATCGCCGGTTTAGCTCAGCGGTAGAGCAGCGGTTTTGTAAACCGAAGGTCGGGGGTTCAATCCCCTCAACCGGCACCATCACTCAAGCCGCGCGAACCTTTGGGTTCACGCCGCGCGAACCTCTTGCAGGAACCACTTCACCTGCTCCTGCAGAGCCGCCGCCTCGCGTGAGACGATCGCCGAGGTTTCGGCCACCTTCTGGGCGTTCTGGGTGGTGGATGACACCGCCTCCTCGACATGGCGGAGGCCCATGGCGCCACGGGATGCGCCCTCGGAGGCCGCGACGACGTTGTTGGAGATCGCGCCCAGCGATGCGGATTGCTGCTCGACCGCGGCGGCCACGGAACTCGCGATGCGCGAGACTTCGGCAATCGTGGCATTGACCGACTGCATCGCGCTGCTGGCTCCTGTCGAAGCACTGCGCATGCCCGCGATCTGGCTGGCGATCTCGGCAGTCGCATTCGCAGTCTGTGCGGCAAGGCTCTTCACTTCGCTGGCCACCACGGCAAAACCGCGACCGGCATCACCGGCCCGCGCCGCCTCGATCGTGGCATTGAGGGCGAGAAGATTGGTTTGCGAGGCGATGGTGTCGATCAGGCCAACGATTTCCCCCACGCGCTCGGCCTGCACCATCAGTTCGCCCATGGCGCTTTGAGCGCGTCCAGCCTCCTGGAGGGCCTTGGATGCGGCCTGATCGGAGCGCAGTGCCTGCTCGGCCACTTCATGGACAGAACTGGAAAGTTGCTGCGAGGCAACCGACGCCAACTCGATCTCGTTGGCGGCCCGGTCGGTTTCACCGGCAGCGGAAATGGCCTGCGCTTCGGCGTCGGAGGCCGTGCTGTCGAGCTCGGATGACACGATATGCATCTGCCCCGAGGCATCGTTCAATTGCTGGAGTGAGGATTGCACGGCCATCTCGAATCGCCCGATCACAGCCTCGATCCCGCGTACGCGATCAGCTTCTGCGGTGGCATGGCTCGACTGTTGCTCGGTCAACACAGTGCGCTCAGCCGCATTGTCCCGAAACACCGTCAGCGCCTGGGCCATCTCGCGCACTTCGGTGATGCGGCTGTTCACGGATTGGTTGGCAATGCTTCCGCCTGCGGCCAGCGTGCGCATCGCTGTTGCGATCTGCTTGATCTCCCTGCCGAGATTGCGCCCGAGGGTCGCGGCCATCAGGAGCGAGAAACCGATCACGCCGGCGAATGTGGCAAACAGCCACCACTGGCGCTCTTTATTGATCTCGATCCTGTATTCACCGGCTTCAGCCGTGCGCTTGTCCATCTGCTCCCGCAATTCGGCGGACACCTTGGCCAGGATCAGATGCTCCGCATTCAGACGGTTGAACATGATCAGCGTGAATTGCGTCGTGTCCACCCAGTCCATGAACTGGCGGCGATAGTCATCCACTGTGTCTTTCAACGATTTGCGCAAAATGGGCTTGAGATCGGCAATTCCAAGCATGGTCTCGAGACTTTCCAGCAGCTTGGCGTGCCGTTCGACCTGAGCATTGGTCAGCATGATGCGATAGTCGCGCTCGGCGACTGTCAGCTGGTTCATCACGTCCATGCTGTTGTTGTACCACGAGCCAAGCTCGACCGCGGATGTCGAGATTGAACCGCGCAGGGACATGTTCGCAAAGTTGACAGCACCAATCAGCCCCTCGCCTTCCGTCCGCCCCACCCGGTTGGCGGTGTTCACATAGTTCTCGAATCCGCGTCCAAACTCGGTGAAATGCTGGGTCAGCTTGTCGTACTGGGCCTTTGAATTGCCCTGAAGCAGATTTCCAAGCGCCTCATGCTTGGCATTGGTGTCATCCCGAACCATCCTGAATTCGCTTTCAGAGCGCTTCGATTTGGTATTGCGAAACTCATCGGCTTGCAGCCTCATGGCCGCATGCCCCGCTTGAATATCACTGAGCTGCGCGACAGCATCCCGCGCATGATTTGCGCGCGCATCAGCTTCCGCCAGACGTCCCGTTGTCAGGTTCTCGACGGAAACAACGACCAACAGGCCAATGATTGGCGCCAGCGCCAGCAGGAAAATACGTTCTCCCAGGGTCAAACGAATAGCACGCAATATGGTCATGTCTGCCCCCAACCCGAAACGCTTGCTCAAGCCTGGCGATCAGGTTCAATGAAATCCCGGGTTTGACCTTCAGGCAGTTTGGTTAAGATTCGCGAAACATGGGTTGTTGAATTGCCCGTTGCACGCAAGCCAGTGGTTTTCACGGAAAATTGCGGCCCTGCGCGTTTTAAGGGCCTTTCCCGTTTGGCCGCTACAGCCTAGATAGGCGCAGTGTCTGTCAGGAGGACCACCATGAACATTGATCGTCGTACCGTCATCGCAGGAGCCGCCGCCATGTCCGCAGCAGGGGCAACAGGCCTCACATTGCCTGTCCAGGCTGCCGCTCCGCTGGCGACCACCCAGGCTCCAGGGTTCTACCGCTACAAGGTTGGCGATCTCCAGGTCACGGCGATCAATGATGGCGTGGCCCGCCGGCCGCTCGAGGGCTTCATCCGCAATGCCGAGTTGCCAGCGGTACAGAAGGCCTTGAGCGATGCTGCCCTGGCGACGGACACCGTCACCATTCCTTTCACCACCCTCGTCGTGAATGACGGCAAGAAGCTGACGCTGCTCGACACGGGCAACGGCAATTCCGGCGCGCCGACATCCGGCACCTGGATGGCGAATTTCCGCGCCGCCGGCTTCACGCCCGAGCAGGTGGACACCGTGGTGATCAGCCACTTCCACGGCGATCACATCAACGGCCTGCGCCTGAAAGAAGGCAACGCTGTCTTCGCCAATGCCGAGGTGATGGTGCCGGAAGCGGAATGGGCTTTCTGGATGGACGATGCCAAGGCCGCTGCCGCACCCGATGGCATGAAGCCAGCCTTCGCCAACGTGCGCCGCGTATTCGATCCGATCAAGGCAGCCGTGAAGCAGTACAAGCCGGGCGTCGAAGTCGTGTCGGGCGTCAATGCGATCGCTGCTG
>JANNFV010000591.1:0-3157 GCA_031380285.1 Hyphomicrobiales bacterium
CCCTGACCGCCGTGGTTCGCCCTCATCAGCCCGCCAAAGAGCGGGCAGCTTCTCCCGAGGGAGAAGCAATAAGGTACTCACTCCTCGTCGGCCGCCTTCAGCTGCTTGAGCTTGGCAAACACGGCGCTGACATCCAGATCGCCATCCTTGTCTGCCTTCTCGCCCGTGGTGTCCTCGGCCCTGAGCAGGGTAGGACCGGTATCGACCGGCGCCTCCGGCTTGTCCTTGGAGGCGCGGTTGACCTCGAAATCGAGATCCATCTGCGAGCACAGGCCAAGGGTCACGGGATCGAGCGGCGACAATGTAGACGACTGCCAGTGCGTGCGCTCCTTGATGGCGGCAATGGTGCTCTTGGTGGTGCCGACGAGGCGCATGATCGCCGCATCCTTCACCTCGGGGTGGCTGCGCAACAGCCAGAGAATGGCGTTGGGACGATCCTGACGGCGTGACAGCGGCGTGTAGCGTGGACCCTTGCGCTTCGGCGGCTCGGGCAGGCGCACCTTCGACACCGCGAGCTTCAGGTGATGCTCCGGGTCAGCCTGGGCCTTGTCGAGTTCCTCACGGGTGAGCTGGCCGTGCATGATCGGATCGAAACCCTTGATGCCAGTCGCCGCCTCGCCATCCGCAATGGCCTTCACCTCAAGGGGATGCAGCGTGCAGAAATGAGCGATCTGCTCGAAGGTGAGACCGGTGTTCTCGACCAGCCAGACAGCGGTCGCCTTCGGCATCAACAGCGTGGTCATGGTCTCGTCTCCTGCATGTGTGTACGAGTCAAAGCTTCTTCGTCCGCCGACCCGTCGGCGCGGAGCAAAAGGCTCTGACTAATCGGGAATAGCGGTCGTATAAGCCGATGCAGGGCGTTTTGCAATGCAAATGGGAGCGGAAAAATCCGCTCCCAAACTGCATTTCCAGACTTGTAGAGGCCTACGCGGCCGCCAGCTGCGGCCTGTCCACGGGCCGCGCCTCGATCACGGCGAGGTTCTTCACCACCGCGTCCTGCAACTTCTCGAAAGCCCGCACCTCGATCTGGCGCACGCGCTCGCGGCTGACATTGAACTCGGTTGACAGCTCTTCGAGCGTGATGGGGTCATCGACGAGCTTGCGCGCCTCGATGATTCGCCGCTCGCGCGGGTTCAGCGTCGCCATGGCGCGGGAGAGCGCCAGGGAGCGGTTGTCCTTCTCCTCGCCGTCGGCCACCAGGGATTCCTGCGTGAGGGCATCATCCACCAGGAAATCCTGCCAGTCGCCGCTGTCGCCATCGGCACTCAAGGGTGCGTTCAGCGAGCTGTCACCACCGAGGCGGCGGTTCATCTCGATGACTTCCTGTTCCTGCACGCCCAGCTTGGTGGCGATGACCGCCACCTGATCCGGGCGCAGATCGCCCTCGCCCAGAGCCTGGATCTGGCTCTTGGCCTTGCGCAGGTTGAAGAACAGCTTCTTCTGGTTGGCGGTGGTGCCCATCTTCACAAGGCTCCACGAGCGCAGGATGTATTCCTGGATCGAGGCCTTGATCCACCACATGGCATAGGTGGCCAGCCGGAAGCCGCGGTCCGGCTCGAAGCGCTTGACCGCCTGCATCAGGCCGACATTGCCCTCCGACATCACTTCGCCAATCGGCAAGCCATAGCCGCGATAACCCATCGCAATCTTCGCCACGAGGCGCAGATGCGAGGTCACGAGTTGGTGAGCCGCCTTGGAATCATCATGTTCGCGGAAGCGCTTGGCCAGCATATATTCCTTCTGGGGCTCCAGAAGCGGAAACTTGCGGATTTCCGTGAGATAACGGGTCAAACCCATATCGCCTGCAAGCACAGGCATCGTGGCAGAAGCCATGGTATCCTCCTTGATCCCCTCGACAGAGGCAGATCGCTGAACGGTTGCATCAAGCCAACCGATAACAATGGTTATAGTTCAGTTCCTGTGTGGCGGAAAGATGGCAATGATCACGTTGGGGTGAGGGGGATTGAACGGCATCCGGCAAAGACGGCTGGTGCCATGAGCGAAGCGTACTATCATACTTGATATGACTTGTTATGTTTTGTTATGATTTTCCTTATGCCTGAGAAACAGGAGGCTGTTCTGGTATGGCGACCATCGAACGTATGACAATCGTGTTTCCCAAGCCGATGGCTGCAGTTTTGCGCGCCGCCGTTGAGGCCGGAGAATATGCCACAACCAGTGAGGCGGTCCGGGATGCCGTGCGGCACTGGACAGACCGGCGCGGGCAACGCCAGCGCGATGTCGCCATGCTGCGCCGCGCCTGGGATGAGGGCAAGGCCAGTGGTTCCGACGGGCCGCTTGATATCAAGACCCTGATTGCCGAGGCCGAGGCCGAAATGGCAGTTGAGGATACGTCGCGTGGCTGAGATCGCGGTCTCATGACGTGCCTCTGCCGACCTCAAGCGTATCTGGCGTTTCATCGCCCTCGACAACCGGAGTGCCGCGACAAAGCTGCTGTTGAGGATAGACCAGCGTATCGCACAACTCGCGGACTTCCCCCAGACTGGCAGCCCGCAGGATGATATCAGGACGGGGTGCCGGATGCTTGTCATCATGGGGTACCGTGTCCTGTATGAGTACCATGCTGCGACCGACCTCGTTGAGATCGTTGCCGTCGTCGAACCTTATCGCGATATCGAGGGGGCATTGTGAGCAAGGATGACTGGCCTACCTTCACGCCGGAAGAAAGCCGCCGCATCCAGCAGCGCACCCGCCAGCGCGGCATGACCTTTGAGGTCTTTTTGCCAGAGGGGCTTTCTGACTGGCTGAAAGCAAAGATCGATGCGGGCGTGTTCGAAAGCCCGGCGGAAGCGGCTTTTGTCGCCTTTCAGGACATGCACGAGCTGGACCGTCACCCCGAGGTGAGGAAGCAGCTTCTGAAGGCGATGATCCAGAGCGCAATGGATGATCCGCGCCCGAGTAGCCCGGCGGCGGAGGTTTTTGACAGGATCAAGGCGCGAATGATTGAGGATGCCAAGCCGTAGGTTACCGCATGCGTAATGCCGAACCTCGCCGTCATTGCGAGCGCAGCGAAGCAATCCAGTGCAGATTGACGGCCTGCGCGTATGTGGGGTGGGAGGTCTGGATTGGTTCGCTTCGCTCGCAATGACGCTATACTGTGTGAGAACTGGTGCATAACTCATGACTTTTGGACGAG
>JANNFV010000620.1:0-2371 GCA_031380285.1 Hyphomicrobiales bacterium
GCTGGTGCGGCTTTCGGTGCCGTGGCGGGGGAGGCAAAACGGCTACCGAGATCCTGGGGTTTGAGTCCATGCTGTTCGGCGATGCGGCGCATGGCGGTTTGAGTCTCTTGCACTGCGAGTTCGATGCGTTCGCTTTCGCTCAGCTTTGAACTGTCCGCGCCAGCCACAAGGCTCCAGATGTAGGACCCGCTTGTGCCAAGTAGCAGCACGGCATGAACGACGATGGTGAAGATGACGATCGACTTCAGGCTGCGACCGTTGAAGTTTGTGAGAAGGTCACCGGGTGTGATTGCGTTAGATTCGGACGGTTTCATGGTGTGGGATGCAAGATGCGATTTAAGATTTGAGATTACTCGGCTTCGTTGCCGACAGCTTCGATGATGCCGCCCGCGGTGGCGATGGCCTGAAGAACGGGTTCGAAGGATTCCTTGGGCAGGGTGGCGTCACAGGTGAACTGCACATGGCGCTGGTCATCGGAGACGGTGCGGGTGAGCACGGCGGTCACGCCCCACTCGACATCCTTGGCGTTATCGACGCGGTCTCCGTCGAAGTAGATCGTTCCGGTCTTGTCGATGGCCACGCGCGCGGCCACCGGTACCTTGTTTTTGCGAACATGCTCGGAAACCGGTGGAGTGACTTCTAGATCGGAGCGATCCTTGGAGGCCTCGCTGCAGACGAGAAAGAAGATGATCAGCAGGAAGGCGATATCGCCCATACTGGCGGTGGGTATGGCCACCGAGCGTCGCTTTTTGCTTTGGGGCGGGCGTTTCATTATTTCTTGGCGTCCACGACAAGCGCGACGACGCCGCCGTTGGCACTGATGGCGGCGAGTGCCTGAAAATAGTTTTGATAAGGGGTGCCGGCAGCGGACTCGAGCAGAATGACTCGTTTGTCAGGATCGAGAGTGCCAAGTTCGAGGGCGGCGAGGCGGGCGTTCAGGGTCTCCAGATCGAGGGGCTTGTCGTTGAAAAAGATCTCACTGCCGCGCAGGTTGATGGTAGGGGTTTTGTCCGTCTTGGCGCTGGCAGACTTCTCGCCAGCCGGGAGGTCGGCGGTGATCGACTTGATCTTGACCAAGGATGTCGCTACCAAAAAGTAGATGATGAGCAGAAACGCGATATCGGAGAACGAATCCGTCGGAATCGTTATGTCGCGATACTTCTTTTTGCGGCCAAGGCGTTTCATCTGGGGGTTAATGATGCGTCAGGATGAACTCGACGAGTTCGCTGCTGGCCTCTTGGATTTCCAATTCGATCTCGTCGCTCCAGCGGTTATACATGCTCTGGGGGATGACGGCGGAAAGGGCGATGAGCAAGCCGGCGGCGGTGGTGATCAGGGCCTCGGCAATACCAGCTGCGACCACGCCACCGCCACTGCCGGAAGCACCGGCCTCGGCCATGCCACCGAAGGAGCCGATCATGCCGGTGACCGTGCCGGTCATGCCGAGCAGAGGAGCGGCGGTGCCGACGACGGTGAGCACATCGAGGCGTTTGTTGACCACACTGAGCGCCTGGACGCTGTATTCACCCATCACCTCGCCGACGACGGCGCGCATGACATCGGGGCCTTCGTTTTTCACCCTGAGTTGTTGATAGGAGCGGAGGCCGGCGAGCATGACCGAGGCGACCGGGCCGCCGGTGGCGGCGCATTCCGAGATGGAGGCGTCGATGTTGCCGGCCCGCAGGTGGGCCTGCACCTTGGAGCGCAACGCCCGGGTGTCGATCTTGCGGTTTTCGCGGAAGGCGCACCAGCGGTCGTAGACGACGGCGAGACTGACGAGGCTGCAGGCCATGATGGGGACCATGACGGGGCCGCCTTTGTATATTGTATCTAACATGATGTGGGTTGTGGTTGAGGGTGTTTTGCTTGGGATGCGTTGTGGATGAAATTGAGGATGCGGAGAGCTTCGTGGACGGGGAGCTTGAAACGCTGGAGCGGCAGCTCTTCGCCGGGTTCGATGACCAGTTCTCCGGTGGCGTGGTGATAGCGGCTGGCGCGGGCCTCGTGCAGGGAGATGCGGGCGAAAAGGCGGCGGCGGGCGACGGCGAGCATGAGCAACTCGTCGTCGGTGACACAGAGCCAGAGCGGGCTGCGGCGGAACCAGCGTCCGGTATCGACCAAGGTGCCGCTGCGGATGCACAGCCGCGGTTCGGCGCCGCCGGTTTCGGATTGCAGGAGTTGTTTTTCCAGGGCGTTCACAGGGTTGGCGGTGGCTCTAGCGTTTCTTTTTCTCTTCCTTGATGGCGTTGATCATGCGCTCCCGTCCTTCCTGGTCGACGGCGACGATTTTCTCGAACGCGGGATCGGCGAGGCGGCCGCGGGCGTATTTTGCCCAGATGCCGTCCGGGAAGTCGAAGGTGACGCGGCGGTA
>JANNFV010000628.1:0-3687 GCA_031380285.1 Hyphomicrobiales bacterium
CGCCATCGCGTCATTGGCAGGTTGCTGCCAGACCTGGCCTTGCAGGCCAGCCGCGACCTCGCCGATCAGCCAGGGGCGACCGAGTGCGCTGCGCCCGATCATCACGGCAGCAGCACCGGATTGGCCAAGCGCTTCCCGCGCATCGTCCAGCCCCTGGATGTCGCCATTGACGACAACCGGAAGCCGCGTGGCTGCAACGGTTGCGCGCACCAGTCCCCAGCGGGCAGTGCCCTTGTAGAACTGGCAGCGGGTGCGCCCATGCACCGTGATCATCCGGATGCCGAGGGCTTCGGCCCGCCGCGCCAGTTCCGGCGCGTTGAGGCTCGACTCATCCCAGCCCAGCCGCATCTTCAGCGTCACCGGGCGCCTGGTGGCCGCCACCGTGGCCGCGATCAGCGTGCAGGCGTGATCGAGGTCGCGCATCAGCGCCGAACCCGACCAGCCATTGGTCACCCGCTTGGCCGGGCAGCCCATGTTGATGTCGATGATGTCGGCACCGGCGTCTTCCGCCACCTTGGCACCCTGCGCCATCCAGTGCGCTTCGCAGCCCGCGAGCTGAATGACATGCGTGCCGATGCCCGTGCCCTCGGCCCGCAACAGGGCCTCCGTGGAGCCTTGGGCCAGCGCATCGGACGCCACCATCTCCGACACCACCAGAGACGCACCAAAGCGGTCCGCCACGCGGCGGAACCCGGCATCGGTAACGCCCGACATGGGCGCGAGCACGGCACCCCGGACCTCATCCAGGTACTGTGCAGCAGGTTTTTGAGCCTGAGTCCTGAGCATATTGCCTATTTTTTATGCAATCTTTTGGATTGCCCAAAAACTAACCTGAATTGTGCGCTGCGGCAAGTCGGGAGGATTCCGGTGTCGGGAGGATTCCGGTGTCGGGAGGATTCCGGTGTCGGGAGGATTCCGGGGGGCTGGATCAACACAGCGCAGTGGCTTACGGCAATCCAATGCTTTTCGCCGAACACACAACGCTCGCCATCCGAACGCTGGATCACCTGCGCAACACCAAGCGCCGCTGTGTCACGGCGGAGAGTTGCACCGGCGGACTGGTCGCGGCATTGCTGACCTCCGTGCCGGGCTCATCCGATGTGGTGGAGCGCGGCTTCGTGACCTATTCGAACGAGGCGAAGACCGAATTGCTCGGCGTTCCAGCCGCCACCATCGAACAGCATGGCGCGGTCAGCGCTCAAACCGCTAAAGCCATGGCGATGGGAGCGCTGGCCCATTCCCGCGCCGATATGGCGGTGTCGATCACCGGCGTGGCTGGTCCGGGCGGCGGATCAACAGAGAAGCCGGTCGGCCTGGTGTTTCTCGCGGTGGCCACGAAAACCGGCTGTGATGTCGTCGAGATGCGCTTCGGCCCCCTGTCACGGGATGAGATTCGAGCACGTTCTGTCGTGAAGGCGCTGGAGATGATGCTGGGCGCTTAGAGCACGACGTTTCTCGACGGAAACACGTCATGGCCGCGCTTGACGCGGCCATCCACGTTTATGGGCCGCAGAAAGACATGGATGGTCGGGTCAAGCCCGTCCAAGACGACGTGCCATTGTTTCCATTAAAAAACGTCATGCTTTAGAGGCGATAGACCTCATCCGCCCGCTTCTCAAACGCTTCCACCATCCGGCGCACCACGGTGTCGAAGACCGCGCCCGCCAGCATCTGGAAGGTGCGCGAGCGGAAGGCATAGTCGATGTCGAAGGTGACGGAGCTGCCTTCCGAGGCCGGCATAAAGGTCCAGCGATTTTCCAGATGGCTGAACGGGCCATCGACATACTCCACCAGGATCTTCAGCGCAGGCCGGTCAAGGGCAACGCGGGTGGTGAAGCTCTCGCGGATCATCTTGTAGCCAATCGCCATATCGGCGAGCAGCACTTCCGAGCCGTTCACGCCCGTCGTGCGGCGGCGCACCACGAGGCTGCTGCACATCGGCACGAATTCCGGATAGCGCTCGATATCCGCCACCAGGTCGAACATCTGCTCGGGTGAATGACGGAGCGTGCGGGTGGTGACGTAGCGCGGCATCGCTATCCGAACACGCCCACGCCGATCAGGTAGCGGTGCAGACCGCCGATCATGACACCATAGGCGATCAACCCTCCGAGGATCGCGGCTGCATCCTGGCCGGGATTGGGCACGAAGGCTGCCGCGTCATCCACCGGACGACGACGCATGCTGATGAAAGCCACGACCGCATAGGCCAGGAAGGCGCCAAACAGCAGCACCGACCCCAGATCGCCATTGGACAGGAGATGCGCCAGCGCCCAGGTCTTCACTGCGAGGATCATGGGATGCTTCAGCCGTGCCTTCACGAAGCCCTTGGCATAGGCCGAGAACAGCAGCGGCAGCACGGGCAGCATGATCAGCACGGAGAGATGCCGCGTCCACACCGGCGGATCCCACAACGGGATCATGCCATTCGAGCGGTAGATGGCGAACCCCCAGACGATGAGGCTGAAGCCAATGAGGGAAACGATGTTGTAGATGGCACGGTATCCCAGCGGGCCCAGCCTCCCCAACAGCGCAGCGCGGCCCGTTCGGTTCATGCTGAAGGCGTGCATGCCGAGGAAAAGAACGAGGCCGAGGACGAGAAGCGTCATGATGATGGAGGACTTTCGGCAGGAATACCCGGTGCCTTAGCAATGCCGGGCCGCTCTGTCACGGTTTCTTGGAAGGCTCACTGCGTCTTGGGCACGCCAGCCAGAAAATCCCTGAGAGGATCGGCATAAAGCCGCGCCATGCCGCCCGTGGTGCCATGGCCCGCCGTATCCGGGCTGCCGGGGATCACGAGAAGCTTGCCGTTCTTCACGCTCTTCATCGCCTCGACCATCAGGCCGGTGGCGACAGGGTTGCGCTCGTCATCGGCAGAGTTGATCGCCAGCAGATGCGCCTTGATCTGCCCCAGCTTCGGGGCGGGGTTGTAGTCGGCAGAGGACGCCCACTGGTAGATGAAGTCGTTGGCGTCAGTGGGCGCAGGTGCCGCGAGGCGCGCCGTCACCAGCCTGTCCGCGGCGTCCCGCGTGGGCGCCTGCTTCTGATAGGCCAGATCGCCGCCATTGGTACCGGTCGCGTAGAAGACATTGGCGATGCGCACGGATTTGGGCTGCACCGTGTAATTTCCGTCCTGATAATCCGGATCGGCCTTGATCGTCTCGATCATCAGGCGGCGCATCATCCAGTTGCGTGACGACATTTCGGTGGGCTGCGAGGCCATCGGCACCAGCGCGTCCATCATGTCAGGATAACGCACGCCCCAGACCCAGGTATGCATCCCGCCCATGGAATTGCCCATGACCAGCCGCAGCCGCTTGATACCGAGCCCTTCGGTGACCAGCCGGTGCTGCGCATCCACCATGTCGTCATAATTGTACTTCGGAAACTTCGCCTTGAGGCCGTTGGAGGGCTTGGCGGTGCCGCCCGCACCAAGCGCATCCGGGATGATGATGAAATGCTTCGTGGCATCGAGCGGCTGTCCCGGGCCATACATCGCGCCGCCGAAGCCAGGCGTCAGCATGTTGGCGGAGGAGCCCGCGGTGCCATGCAGGATCAGCACCGGCGGATGGGCGGGATCGCCGATGGTCTTGTAGGCGATCTTCAGCTCGGGCAGCGTTTCGCCCGTGGAGAACTTGAAGTCCTTCGCGGTGAAGGTGCCGTCCTTTGGCGCAGGGAAGGTGGGTG
>JANNFV010000640.1:0-4071 GCA_031380285.1 Hyphomicrobiales bacterium
GATGTCGGCTGCCTGCAGGCAAGACTGGCCATCGACAACGGACCGGATGGCTGGTTGCCGCTGATGATGGCGATTGAATATGCAGCCCTGTTCGATGTCGTGAAATGCGGCATGGCCCGCTGTGGCTACCCCGTGGCGCTGGGCGGCACGTCCAATCATTTCCGCCGCGCCGATCTGGTCCGGTTGGGAGGCTGGGACATGTGGAATGTCACGGAGGATGCCGATCTGGGGATACGGCTGGCGCGGGCCGGACTGTGCGTCCTGGACTTGCCCTCAACCACGCTGGAAGAGGCCCCCATCGGCCTGAAATCCTGGCTCGGGCAGCGCCGCCGCTGGATGAAGGGCTGGATCCAGACCGGCATCACCCATAGTCGGCAACCCATGGCAGTCATGCGTGCGCTGGGTCTCGGCAACGCGATTGCGGCCTTCAGCCAGATCGTCGGTGTCCTGCTGGGCGCCTTGACCTTTCCGTTCTTTGCCGGGTGGTTCGTCTGGAACACCTGGACCGGTGAAGTCTGGGATGCCAGCACCTGGCCGCTGTTCCTGGCGAACTGCCTCGCCCTTGAGATCGCGCTTGTCGGCTTGCTTGTGCTGGTGTTGCCCGCCGTGGTCGGGCTGCGGCGCAGGCGCCAATGGCATCTGATACCATGGTTGCTGACCGCGCCCGTCTATCTGCTGCTTGTTTCGCTGGCCGCCTGGATTGCCGTCTGGGACTATCTGCGCGCACCGTTCCACTGGGCAAAAACCCAGCACGGCCTTGGAACCAGACGGCCGGACCTGTTCAGAAACAGGCGATGATTGCGCTCATCATGCTCGAGAGATAGACCCCTTCGCCAAAGCGCCACCACAAGGCGGCAGAGCCCACGAGGAAGGCCAAACCGGCCATTCCCATGAGCAGGCGGGGTAAGGCTGCGGATTGAACCCCGGTATTGAGGTTGGCGTCGGACATGAGACATCATAAACCAATCTGCAGCACTCTTGAAGCCCGCAAGAACCCAACCCTTAAGTACCCAGCCCGCAGGACACCATGCCGATTTTTCTCCTGAGCATCCTTGTTGTCTGTGTCGGTTTGGCGGTGTGGACACAGATTGTGGTGGCGAAAGCCCTGTCCGCGCATCCGCCCTCCGGCATCTTCGTGCCTGTCGAAGGCGGCCGCCTGCATGTCAGGGACATTGGCCCGCGCGATGCGCCGCCCGAGCGCACGCTGGTGCTGCTGCATGGTGCGTCCTGCAACCTGCTGGCTCTCACCGTTCCGCTGGCAGGGCCGCTGTCTCGGAACTTCCGCGTGATCGCGATTGACCGCCCCGGTCAAGGCCACAGCGATCGCCCCGGCGGCAGGGCGGATGCCTCCGTTGCGCGACAAGCCACCTTGATCACGCAAGCGATGACGGCGCTGGGCGTGCCGAAGGCTATCATCCTGGGGCATTCATGGTCCGGAGCGCTGGCAACGACGCTGGCGATGGATCATCCGGACCGCGTGGCGGGCCTGGTGCTGATCGCGCCAGCCAGCCATCCCTGGCCCGGTGGCATCGTGTGGTATTACCATGTTGGCAGTTGGCCGGTGATCAGCTGGATTTTTGCGCATCTCCTGCCGGTTCCCGGTGCGGCGATGACCATGCAATCGGGCGTCGACAGCGTGTTCGCCCCGCAAAAGTCGCCTCCGGACTATGTGGAGGCAACGGCAGTGCGCCTCATGCTGCGCCCCGCGAGCTTCATGGCGAATGCCCAGGACGTGGCTGGCCTGCTGGCGCATGTGAAGGAGCGGGCCGGGCGCTATGGCGAGATCAAGGCGCCAACCGTGATCATTGCGGGCGATGCCGACGGCGTGGTGGCAACGTGGATTCACACGGCAGCGTTGAAACAGGAACTGCCGGACGCCGTGGTGCATGTGCTGCCAGGCGTCGGTCACGTGCCGCACCATGCCGCCACCGATCTGGTGGTCAGCGAGATCGAGGCGCTGGCATCCCGGCTTGAAGGGGCGAAGCGCTAAAGCACGACGTTCCTCGACGGACACAATGGCACGTCGTCTTGGACGGGCTTGACCCGTCCATCCACGTCTTCCTGCGGCCCATAAACGTGGATGGCCGCGTCAAGCGCGGCCATGACGTGTTTCCGTCGAGGAACGTCGTGCTCAAAAGGGGGTCAGCGGTTGCGCCCGTCCTGCCGCAAGGTCGGCAGGCCGATGCCAGCCGCTTCGAAGCCGCCATCGACAGCAATGCACTGCCCTGTGATGTAGCTGGACCGCTCGCTGCACAGGAACAGCACCGCTTCGGCGATCTCGTCCTCCAATCCGTAGCGGTTCAGCGGAATGGCGTCGTGATAATCGGCCCGGATGGCGGGGCTGTGAACCGCCATGGCCATGGCGGTGTTCACCGGTCCAGGTGCCACCGCGTTGACCCGGATGCCCAGGCTGGCAAACTCGACCGCCTGCTGCTTGGTCAGATGCGCCAGGCCAGCCTTGCTGGTGCCATAGGCCACACGGAGCGTCGAGGCGCGAATGCCCGAGATCGAGGTGATGTTGACGATGGCTCCGCCGCCTGTCTCGTTCATGCATCGTGCCGCAGCCTGCGCACAGAGGAACGGCCCGGTCAGATTGACCGCCATCACCCGCGACCATTCCGCGTGGGTGGTGTCCAGAATCGGCTTGAATACGGCTGTCCCGGCATTGTTGACCAGCGCATCAACACGGCCAAAGCGCTGCGTGATCTCGGCGAAGGCCCGCGTCACTTGCTCCGGCTCCGCCACATCGCAGATCACCGCTATCGACTCGTCCGGACGGGCGAGATTGGCGAGGGCGGCAGAAAGCGCGTCCTGCTCGACATCGACCAATGCCACCTGCCAGCCCTCAGTCAGAAAGCGCCTTGCCGTCGCAAGGCCGATCCCGCGGGCGGCCCCGGTGATGACGGCAACCCGGTTGGACCCGGGACTCATGCCATGCCTTTCGGCGGGCGGGGTGCCGCGATGGTCGCACGATCTTCCGCAGAGGCGGGATGCGCACCTGCCGAGCGCCCGGCGATCAGCCAGTAGATCGAGCCGGCCAAAGCGCCTGAAGCCGCAAGGATCCCCGTCAGCGATGATCCAAGCGGAGCACCCGCCATCAGCGTGGGCATCATCGCCCAGGGCAACAGCGCGGCCAGCATCGCCACGCCGAGCGCCTGCACGACCCACCAGCGCAGGCTGAAAACCTCCGCCACGGCGGCCACGAGCGCCAGCGGCAGGAACAGCACGGAAACCGTGAGAACCGACAGCCCTTTGGCCAGACGCCCGAAGCGGTCAATCGCCTCTCCATCCTCCATCAGGCTCTGCACGAGGGTTTGCACCGTGGCGATGGCCGCGTCTGTCACGGCCCCGCCGATCTGCGGCTGCACGAAGCCGGTGATGACCAGGAAGCTGCCCGATGCGATGGCGGCGACCAGGATGGCGAGAGGGATGAGGATGAGTCGTCCGATAAACCGCATTCTCACGACTCCGCTGCGGCGGCAGCATAGAGGCCTTCCGCTCCGATGCCCGCTTCCAGCATCATGCGCGTGCGGGCCCGCAGTTTCTCCGTCTCGCTCTTCAGCTGTCCGCAGGCCGCCAGGATGTCGCGGCCACGCGGCGTGCGCACCGGGGAGGAGTAGCCAGCGTTGAAGACATACTCGGAAAACGTCTCGATCTGCTCCCAGTCGGAGCACTCGTATTGCGTGCCCGGCCAGGGATTGAATGGAATGAGATTGATCTTGGCCGGAATGCCCTTGAGCAGGCGCACCAGTTGCCTGGCTTCGGCCAGACTGTCATTGACGCCTTTCAGCATGACATACTCGAAGGTGATGCGGCGGGCATTCGACGCGCTGGGATAGGTGCGGCACGCCTCAAGCAACTCCGCCAGAGGGTATTTCTTGTTGAGCGGCACCAGCACATCGCGCAGGGCATCGTTGGTGGCGTGCAGCGATATCGCCAGCATCGTGCCTGAATCGCTGCCCAGCGGGCCGATTTCCGGCACGACACCCGAGGTCGAGACGGTGATGCGGCGCTTCGAGAGCTGCAACCCTTCCGGATCGGTCAGGACGCCGATGGCCTCCCGCACATTGG
>JANNFV010000644.1:0-3038 GCA_031380285.1 Hyphomicrobiales bacterium
GGCATCCTATGCCCTGCCCGGCATTTTCGTGCCGGTGAATATCGGCGGACGCTGGCTGATGGACGGCGCATTGAGCAATCCGGTACCGGTCGGCGTGGCAAGGGCGCTCGGCGCGGAAATGATCATCGCGGTCAACCTCCACACCGATGTGCTGGGCCGCTCCGGCGTCATCCACGCCCATGGCGGGCTGGATGCCTTGCCCGAAGCCCCCTCACCTGAACTGGACGAGGCCAGACGCAGCCTGTTCTCGACCGTTTCGAACCGCATCCGGCATCCCTTCGGCTCATCGGCTCCAGTTGATGAAAGGGATGCGCGTCCCGGCATTCTCAGCGTGATGCTGGATGCCTTCAACATCACGCAGGACCGCATCGCCCGCTCGCGCCTGGCCGGCGATCCGCCCGATGTGACGGTGGGGCCGAAAATCGGCGGCATCGGCCTGTCCGAGTTTCACCGTGCCGAAGAGGCCATCGCTGCGGGTGAAGCAGCCGTGCTGCGCATGATGGATGAGATCCTGGATATTCGGAAGGCGCTGACGGTGCGGTGAGCACCGCGGGGCATTCAACTCGCCATCTGGATATAATCACGCAGCGAACGGCTTTCGGCCTCGGTCTCGGCAATGCGTTTCTTCACCACATCGCCGATCGAGATCATGCCCGCGAGCTTGCCGTCCTTGACGACGGGAATGTGGCGGAAACGGCCCTTGGTCATCTCTTCCATGACATTGCTGATCAGGTCGCCCTCGCCGCAAGTCACGACCTTGGCCGTCATGTGCTGCGACACCGGCTCGCCCAGCGCCTCGCCACCGCGGTTGGCCACGGCCCGCACGATATCGCGCTCTGACAGGATGCCCTTGAGCGAGCCATCGGCTCCTGTCACCACGACGGCGCCGATGCGCTTTTCGGCCAGCAGCTTGGCGACCTCGTGCAAGGTCCGCTGGGGCTGCACCGTGAATACGTCGCGCCCCTTGGCGGCAAGAATTGTCGAGACGGTCATGGCAAGGTTTCTCCCGTGATGTGCGTCGTGACGATGCGAACCGGGCGAGTGCTAAGCTCACTGCGACAGTCTGACCAAGACGAAAGTCGAATGCAAGCACTGTTTAGGCGTGTTCGACACCGGACTTCACCGGATCGAACAGCGGGAACAGCAGCAATCCGGCCAGAAACCCGCCGACATGGGCCTCCCAGGCGATTCGCGCATCGGCACCACCCAGCGGAATGCCCAGGCCCGCCAGCAGGTTGATGCCGAACCACACTGCGATGAAGATCAGCACATTCCGGTTGGCAAGCGCCACGGCAAGCGGCGCGGCCGGTCGCACCCAGGTCTCGGGACCGACGCTGAAGCCCGAAGGACCGACCGTGAAGCGCAGTGCCGCCGCTGTCAGACCCGACACCGCTCCCGATGCACCCACCAGGACGGACACGTCGGCAGGATTGAACGCCGCATGGAAAACCGCAGCCAGTGCCGCCGTCACCGCAAAGAAGCCAAAGAACCGGACCGCGCCACAGCGCTGCATGACAGGCGCACCGAAGGCCAAAGTCCACAGGCTGTTGAAGATCACATGCTCCCAACTGGCGTGCAGGACAGAATAGGTCACCAGCGTCCAGAGGTTGCTCTCGCCATCCGCGACGAAGGCTTCGAAGAGATAGCGGCGCAACGGCCCGGCAGGCGCAGCAGCAGTGGCCACGTCGCCCTGCACGGACGCCAGGTCGGTCAGGCCGACCGCAATGGAAAACCGTGCAGGCACAAACGCCGAAACATCCAGCAGCCGGATATCGGCATCCTCGAACAGGCCGAGCACCAGGGCGCGATAGGCATGCAGCCCCAGCATGAAGCCGATCAGCAGGATCAAGGCGGTGGGGGCGAAAAGCGCGGGTTCGGATCGCTGCGGCGCGCGAGGAAGATCGGGAGGAAGATCAGACTGCATGCACAACCGCTATCATGCCCTTGGCTGAAACGGAAAGTGCGGGAGGCGCATTCAAAAAAAACGGGAGAGCGTTGCCGCTCTCCCGAGGGTCTCAAGGTGTTAACGTGATCGCCGGTTGATCCCGGAAAATAAACCACGCTCGACACCAAAAACCAGTGAATGGAGCCTTTTCCACTGCGCTAACAGCGAAAACCAGTGACGTGACAGTGACAGAAGTTACCAAAACCTCAATAGTAAGCCTCCGTTAAGGTTAAGGCGCAGGGCCAGTGCATGTCCGGCACATCCCTTGCTGACTGTCCCCAAAGCGGTGCACCGGGCCATGCCCAGCGGCCTGAAGCAGGACAAACACAGCCCTCATCAAGGGGCGGATGGGACAAGGTGGACTGATATGAGACATCCCGCAACCAAGACGCTGTACGACCACTGGTGCAGCCTGAAGCGCGGCACCATCATTCCCGACCGGAATGACCTGGAACCCGCCGAGATCGGCGCGATCCTGCAGGATATCTTCATTCTGGGCGCACAGCCCTCTGGCCCCTGGGTCTATCGCGTCGCGGGAACAAGGCTTTCCGCCTTTGCCCGGCGCGAGCTGAAGGATGAAACCTTCGACCGCTGGTGGCGCGCCCTCGACAGGAGCGACGCCCGCCGCCTGATCGCCGGTGTCGCGGAGGACGGCATGCCGATGATTGGCGGCGTCAGCGGCCTTGGTGCTGACCAGGCCCGCCACGAGTTCGAGCTGCTGCTTCTGCCGCTGCGCCATGGTGGCCGCACTGGTCTGCGGATGGTCGGAGGCTTGTTCCCCTCACCCGCTACAGCATATCAGCTTGGCGTCCAGATCGACGAATTGAGCCTGTCGAGCATTCGCACCCTTCTCCCGGTCAGCGAGGGAACGCCGTTTTTTGGCTCACCCGCGGCTGATCTCGGCGGAGCTTTGGAGCGCAGGCGCTCGTTGCGCCTGATCCAAGGTGGTGCCCGGAACTGACGCAACGGCACTCCGGTCAGGACAATTCAATTCAAGCACGTCATGCCCGTGCTCGACACTGGCATCCACGTCTTGAGCACGACGTTTCTCGACGGAAACACGTCATGGCCGCGCTTGACGCGGCCATCCACG
>JANNFV010000709.1:0-5930 GCA_031380285.1 Hyphomicrobiales bacterium
GGCCTGATCCTAGAGCCCGACGTTTCTCGACGGAAACACGTCATGGCCGCGCTTGACGCGGCCATCCACGTTTATGGGCGGCAGCAAAACGTGGATGGCCGGGTCAAGCCCAGCCAAGACGCCGGGGATTGAACCACCCTGACACTTCGGTCGGAAAAGATGACCGAAAGTTACAAAGTCTAAGAGGTTTTTTAAGACCTACGAAGCAATGTCGAGACTGGAATTCACCAGTTACCAGACAAGACATGTTCGGATCCGTCGCACGCACGCACGCTCAACCCATGGAACGTCGCCGCCACCAGCGCGTCGATGTCCAGCTCATGGGTCGTTATATGCTGGAATCGCGTCGTGAATATCCCTGCCAGTCCGTCAACATCTCTCCCGGCGGCCTTGCCATTCTGGCCCCTGTCATGGGCAACCTTGGCGAACGTGTCGTGGTCTATCTGGATCAGCTCGGTCGCGTGGAGGGAACTGTCAGCCGGCAATTCCAGAACGGGTTTGCCATTGCGTTCTCGGCCACCGTGCGCAAGCGCGACAAGCTTGCCTCCCAGCTGACCTGGCTGGCCAATCGCCAGATCCTCGGATTGCCGGAGGATCGCCGCCATGATCGCGTGTCGGCGCGCATTCCGCGCACAGTCATCACGCTCGACAATGGCCAGCAGGTCGTTGCCCGGCTCATCGACATCTCGACCTCGGGTGCGGGTATCTCCACGGACCTCAAGCTGGTGATGGACCAGCGCATCGTGGTCGGCAAATTGCCCGCCAAGGTGGTGCGCGTGTTCGAGGGCGGCGTGGCCGTCGAATTCGGACGCATCCTGACTGCCCCAGAGGTCGACAGCGACGTTTCCGTCTCGCTCTGAGGGGCTGCGGAAAAACGCTACTCAACCCGTCTTTGCGAGCGAAGCAAAGCAATCCAGACGACGGTTCCGCCCAAAAATACGCCGCTTCCACAAGGCAATCCATGGTTCCTGGATTGCTTGGTCGCTTCGCTCCTCGCCATGACGGTGAGGCGTGACGTCTTCAGCAGCCCGCTCAATCTTGGTCCCACCAGTCTGACGAAGGGCCAGCCATCGCGCTGGCCCTTTTCGTGTGGGCCGTCCCGTCCATTAACCCTTTGTTAAGGACTTGATTGCGGGCCGCCGCAGCCTTCAGTACATTAACACATCGTTAAGGTTTGAGGCGACGGTGTGATGCGTAAAGCGGCTTTGATCGGTTTTGGAATGGTGATCGCGGCGTTGAGCCCGGCGGTCGCGCAAAGCTCTGCACCCATCACCACGGCTGCTCTTGTCGTCTCTGAAACGCTTCCCCCCATCGGCTGGGTGCAGTTCTGCGGTGAAAACCCCGAGGAATGTCAGGTCAAGGACCTCCCTGCCCGTCCAGCCCTGCTCGACGACAAGCGCTGGCGGCAACTCGTCCGCATCAACCGCGACGTGAACGACGCCATCGAGCCTGTCTCCGATCTCGAGCACTGGGGCGTGCTGGAGAAGTGGTCCTATCCGACCGACGGCAAGGGCGATTGCGAGGATTATGCACTGGAGAAGCGCAAGCGCCTGATGGATGCGGGCTGGCCGCGCCAGGCGCTGCTGATCACCGTCGTGCGTGACAAGAAGGGCGACGGCCATGCTGTCCTGACGATCAAGACGGATCGGGGAGACTTCGTGCTCGACAACCAGGAGACCCGGGTGAAAGCCTGGACTGACACCGGCTATCGCTTCGTCAAGCGCCAATCAGCCGAACATCCCAACAAGTGGGTGTCGCTGGGCGGGGTCGATGCCGGGATCATCACGGCAAACCGCTGACAGGCTCTCTCCCCGCACGGTGACCCGGCGCTTAAGGGCCATCGTCAACACAAGCTTTCCACAAACCGCAGAATGCGCACCGTTCAGAAACGGACGGTGGCCATATGCTCCACTGAATCAAGGGTTTAGCTGGTTAACGCGACAGGCGTCAGGTTTCGTAAACTTACCCAACCCTCTCCAATCACTTGAGAAAAGCTGAATTTCACCCCGGTAGTTTGCAATGAATTTCTCAAGCAGACAGGAAATTCGACCTGCCATCGTGTCCACCATGAAGACGGAGAAGATCATGTCTGGATGGAAGCTCGGGATGGTGGCAGCGATGGCTGGCCTGATCTCGTATGGGCCTGCAACCGCGAGCAGCCTGGCGACAGCCTTCGCGCAGCCCGGACAGGAAGCAACGCCTCCGATCGGTTGGGTGGAGTTCTGCCAGCAGTCCGAGCATCGCACGGATTGTGCCGTCCAGCCCCTGCGCGCCGCAGACGCCGATCTCGATGAAAAGCGCTGGCGCGATCTTCTGGCCATCAATGCCAAGGTCAACCGCGATGTCGAACCCGTCACCGATATGGACCATTGGGGCGTGGCCGAGCGCTGGTCCTATCCCACCGACGGCAAGGGCGATTGCGAGGATTATGCGCTGGAAAAGCGCAAGCGCCTGATGGCCATCGGCTTTCCCCGCCAGGCCCTGCTGATCACTGTCGTGCGCGACAAGAAGGGCGACGGACACGCCGTGCTCATGGTGCGCACGGACCGCGGAGACTTCGTGCTCGACAACCAGGAGCAGAAGGTAAAGCTGTGGACGGAGACGGGCTACAAGTTCGTCAAACGCCAGTCGCAGGAGAACCCGAACCGCTGGGTTTCGCTGGGCAATGTCGATACCACCATCTTCACCGCCAAAAATCGCTGACGGGACAAAACGCCGTCAAACCGGCTTCATCCCGTCGGCAAAGCGCTTCCAGTTCCTCGCATAGGCCGTGGCCGATCCCGCGATCCGAAGGGCGGCAGCTTCATCCAGCGTACGGATCGCCTTGGCGGGAGACCCCACGATCAGGGAGTTGTCGGGAAACACCTTGCCTTCCGTCACCAATGCGCCCGCGCCCACGAGGCAATTGCTCCCGATCACGGCACCGTTGAGAATGATGGCCCCCATGCCGATCAGCGTGTTGTCGCCGATGGTGCAGCCATGCAGGATCGCCCGGTGCCCGATGGTGCAGTTTCGCCCGACAGACAGCGGAAAGCCCATATCGGTGTGCAACATCGCGTGCTCCTGCACGTTGGAGCCTTCGCCGATAGCAATCAGCTCGTTGTCACCGCGCAATACCGCGCCGAACCAGATGCCGACGCCCTGAGCCAGGGCAACGCGGCCGATGACATGCGCATCCGGCGCAACCCAGAACGTGCCTGAAGCGGGTGTAACAGGAGCAATGCTGTCGAGCGAATAAAGCGGCATGTCGGACTCCGGCGGTTTGCAAAGACGTCGTCAGGAAGCACATCACGACCTCATCCTGAGCTTGTCGAAGGATGCTCCAGCCTGCTCGAGAGCAACCGTCTTTGGCCCTTCGACAAGCTCAGGGTGAGGACCGTCCCGATAACACCTTGATTTTTCAGACGGTGGTCTCGGTTTACCCGTGTGACACCGCCTCCTCAACCCCGACCGTCAGACCAGCAGAAGGCTGACCAGGTTCAGCATCACCCGCCCCGCAGCCATGCCCCAGAGGCAGGCGAGCACGGTGGCAAGCCAGACGAAGACGATGGAGCGCCGTTCGAAGCGGCGACCGCGAATGGTGTTGCGCAGGATGATGAAGGGCGCGGTCATGACCACCAGCGGCACCGCCAGCGCCGCGCCCCAGCCACCACGCTGCAACAGCGAGAAGCTCGGCGGCGTGTCGGTCAGGTACTGGAAGGCGCTGAACAGCAGGCCAGACAGCGCCATGCCGAACATCAAGGCCCGCACGGCATCCAGTTGATGAGGTTCAAACGCAACCATGACGCAACTCCACACACGAAGGACTATGGTTGATCATCCATTAACAGCGCAAAATCCGCAAGTGATCAGGCTTGGGACAGTGCCCGAATCATGAAACGTGGTGAACAGCCGAAGCTCCGGAACGCCACCGAACACCATGCCTCCCCTCAAGACAGCGCTGATCATTGTGGGCCTCGCTGTGGCTGGCGTGGGCATGGGCCTTGTCGTCAATGCGCTCAGGAGCGGTGCTGTCGCGCCAGGCGCGACAGAGATTGTCCCTGTCACCATCAACAATCTCCGCCTCGCGATCCCTCAGGACTATCTGCGCGGGGGCACCTTGCCCCGTGGCGGCACCAGCGAGCGGATCGATCTTGTCACGCGCTTCCCCAGCATGATGGCGGCAGGCATACCGCCTGCCACTACGACGGAAATGGCGGCCCATGATCCCCGCACGCTGGTCTTCGTGGCAGTGCTGCGCGGTGACGGCGTGCTGGACCCGTCCGAGCGTCCGCAGGAACTCTACGGGCGCTTCCTGGAGCCGGACACTTGGGAAAACCCTGGCGGCCTCCTTCTCCGACGGTTTGAGGCAGGCAGTCCCTATGAGGACGAAGAGCTCTTCATCGCACCACCCGATGGCCGTGCCTTTTCCGCCAGGTGCCGCAAGCCTGGCAAGGCGACCGAAGCGATTGGCGAGGCTTGCCTGTGGCGCTTCCGGCAAGCGGGGGCGGATGTGCAGGTGCGCTTCTCGGTGGACCTGCTGCCGCAATGGGAGGCGATGGCCATGGGGGTTGGTCGGTTGCTGGAGCGCTGGACCGCGCAATAGATCCTATAGGGCAAATCGCTGCCGGTAGCCTGCGGGCGTGGTGCCGAGCTGGTTGCGGAAATGCAGGCGCAGCGTCTCGCTGGAGCCGAAGCCGGAAAGGTCCGCCACGGCATCCACCGACAGGTCGCGGCGCTGTTCCAGCAGATCGCGGGCGCGATGGATGCGTTCGCGGATGATCCACGCCCCAGGCGGCAGGCCCGTCATCTCCTCGAACCGCCGCTGGAACGTCCGGAGGCTCATGCCGGCGCGGGCAGCCAGCATGGGCAGTGGCTGATCCTCGGTGACAGAACCGCGCATCCAGTCAATCAACGCACCAAGCCGCTGGCTTTCGTAAGCTGCCTGCACTGGCCTTTCGATGTATTGCGCCTGCCCGCCATCGCGATGGGGCGGCACCACCAGGCGGCGCGCCACGCGGTTGGCCGCCTCAGGGCCAAAATCACGCCGCACGATATGCAGGCACAGATCAATGCCCGCCGCACTGCCCGCTGCCGTCAGAATCGAGCCGTTGTCGACATAGAGCACGTCCGGCACAAGCTGGATGGCGGGATGCTGTTTCGCCAGAGCCTCCGTGTAGCGCCAATGCGTCGTGGCACGCTGACCGTCGAGCAATCCCGTGGCGGCCAGCACGAAGACGCCTGAACACAGCGACGCCAGCCGTGCCCCGCGCTGGTGCGCGGCCCGCAACGCCATGACCAGATTCAGCGGCACCGGCGCATCCCTGCCGCGCCAACCCGGCACGACGATCAGATCGGCTTGCTCCAGCAGGCGCATATCCCCATCTGCCTCGACCGACAGTCCACCCGCGACGCGCAGCTTTCCCGCCTCGATCGCAACGAGACGATAGCGATACCAGCCCTGCCCCATCTCGGGTCGATCAAGCCCGAATATCTCGAAGGCGACGCCGAATTCGAAGGTACACAACCCGTCATAGGCAAGAACCGCCACAAGCGGGCCGCTGGATGTAGAAGCGGGAGGATCAACCACACTTGGCATAATTCTAACGCTATTTGTCTTTTATGCCACTGGCAAGCCCCCTGACGATAGAACATCCTGCATTGAACCAAGGAGAAACCCATGCTCGCTTTGCGCCCATCCTGTGAATGTTGCGACCGCGATCTGCCACCCGCCGCCTCAGATGCCATGATCTGCTCTTTTGAATGCACGTTCTGTGCGAATTGCACGGTCAGTCTCGGCGGGGTCTGCCCAAACTGCTCGGGAGAACTGCTGCGCCGCCCTATCAGACCAGTGGCCAAACTCGCGAAAAATCCGCCATCTGCAACCCGCGTCTTCAAGCCCGCGGGCTGCACAGCCGCGCTGCCATCCTGTTGAAGGCTTTAGGATGGCA
>JANNFV010000016.1:0-8039 GCA_031380285.1 Hyphomicrobiales bacterium
CGAAGCAATCCATGCGACGTCGTACAATGGACGGACACGCTTTCATCCGTATGCAAGCGTCGCGTGGATTGCTTCGCTCACGCTCGCAATGACGACTGACCTTCTCCCCAGCCAATGACTTTGATTGTTTGATCAGACTAAAACCAAAAAAAGCCGGGCAAAATGCCCGGCTTTTCCAGAAATACTCGAACTCTTGCGAGATCAGAACTTCTTGACGATCGGTGCTGCCGACGGTGTCGGGTCATCCCAACGGTACTTGAGCGAGAACGACACGATGTCGATGGAGCCCTTCGAGCGGCCGTTGAACTGAGGCAGAGCCGGGTTAAAGACAGGGTTTCCGACTGGGTTGAACAGGCTGCCAGCAGGCACGATGTCAACCTTGCCGCTCTTGATAAAGATATGGCTGTAGCTCAGGTCCATCTCGACCTTTTCGCTCCACTTATAGGCAGCGCCGACCGAAAGCCAGGTACGGTTGCCATCCAGTACGCGCACGGCGCGATTTTCATCATTCACGGGAGAGATTTCGTACGCAACACCCGCACGGAGTTTCCACGCATCGTTCAGTTGATACTGCGCACCCAACGCGAAGAACCACTCGTCCTTGTAGCGGAAGCCGAGGCCCGTGATCGGAGCACCTGTTGTGCGATCCACCAACGGTGCGTTCGTGATCCGGCTCCAATTGGTCCACTGGGCCGTACCGGTCAGCGTCCACTTGTCGGTCAGGCGCTGCGAAATGCCGAGTGTCGCAATCTCGGGAAGGTTAACGTTGACCTTGGCAAGACGCGACGTAACACCTGCGGCTGTGCCGAAATCAAACTCACCCTCAAGCGAATGACGAATGTGGGAACGGTAACCCAGGCTGATTTCCGTGCCAGCCATCGGCTTCAAGGTCACGCCAGCGGTCCAGCCAATGCCGTAAGCGTCACCCTTGATCCGAACGGATGGGATTGCGGCCACGAATGGCGAGGTGCCAGGTGTCGCCGAATTCAGCGTTACGCCCAACTGTTGCAACGTCACGCCGAAGCCGAAGGCGAGCCACTCGTTTGCTTTAATGCCGACGGTTGGTGTCACTGCGATAGCACGAACGATCGTCGATGTGCCGTACATGCTGCCAGCAAATCCACGATCAACCTTGGTGCGGCTGCCAAACGGCACGCCGGTCTGAAGACCAAGCCAGATCGAATTGTTCAACTGGTAGGAGTTGTAACCCGCTGTTGTGATCGTTCCCTGATTGATGTTGCCCGATCCGATCGCTGGCACATTGAAAGGAGCGCCGAGAAGATTGGGGGCACCACCACCACCGGTCAGGCGGTCCGTCGTGACCGACGTGTCTGGAGCCACCAGCGTGAAATTGTACTCGCTGCGGCGGCCTTCGAAGTTCGTGATGTTGGCCGGGTTCCAGAACATGGAGCCGAGGCCAAACACGCTCGTGCCTGCACCAGCGTAGGAGAAGCCCTGGCCTGCCGAGCTCTGCTGGCGGCTGGAGAAGCCCGCTGCCATCGCGCTGGAAGCTGCAAGGGCGATCACGGTTGCCGACGAACCGGCAAGAAGCATTTTGGTCAGGAGAGAACGGCTCATCGGCTTCCTCGATTTTTTTGACGCACCCGCACACTACGAGTCACGCAATTGGTTTCTACCTAAACCCTGCACGCCGCGTGCGACCTGATCAATGGCCTTCGCCCGCTTATCGCGTGGTTTCGGGAGTATGAAGACACGAAACCCGGAAGACGTTGCCAGTTTGCAACACAATCCCGCCGCAATTTCTCAAACGCGCCACACCAAGCCATGATCAACGATTTCACTGTTGCCCCCTGTGTATAAAATGTCGCATGCTTTTTCATTGAATGTTCAAGAGGAACCGTTCCCATGAAACTCGTACGCTGGGGCAAGCCGGGCAAGGAAAAGCCCGGAATCGTTGATGCTGACGGTAAAATCCGGGATTTGTCAGGTGTTGTGCCTGATATCGCGGGAGCCGTGCTGTCGCCCGCGGGTCTGGCGAAGATCGCCAAGGCAAAGCTGGCCAAGCTGCCTGTGGTGCGCGGAAAGCCGCGCCTAGGCCCTTGCGTTGGCAACGTCCCCAATTTCTATGCGGTCGGCTTGAATTACGCCGATCATGCGGCGGAAACGGGTGCCGCCATCCCCAAGGAGCCGATCCTCTTCAACAAGTCGACGTCCTGCATCATGGGGCCGAATGACGAGGTGATGATCCCCAAGGGTTCGAAGAAGACCGATTGGGAGGTCGAGATTGCCATCATCATCGGCAGTCGCGCCTCCTATGTATCCCAGAAGGATGCGATGGACGTGATCGCGGGGTTCTGCATCTGCAACGATGTCTCGGAGCGCGAATATCAGATCGAGCGCGGCGGGCAGTGGATGAAGGGCAAGGGTTGCCCCACTTTCGGCCCCATCGGCCCCTGGCTGGTCACCAAGGACGAGATCAAGGACGTGCAGAAGCTGGCGATGTGGCTCGATCTCAACGGCGAGCGCGTGCAGAATGGCTCGACCAAGACGATGATCTTCAGCATCAAGCACATCGTGTCCTACATGTCGCAGTTCATGGAATTGCTGCCGGGCGATGTCATCACCACCGGCACGCCGCCGGGCGTCGGCCTGGGCATGAAGCCGCCGAAATTCCTGAAGCCGGGCGATGTCATGCGGGTCGGAATCGAGGGATTGGGCGAGCAGAAGCAGCTTGTGACGGCGTGGCACGCGTAAACTGAGCCGGATCAAGGCTGGGCATTTGCGCCTGGCCCAAGACCAACGCTCGCTTGCAGTCCCCAATGTGGTAAGATTGGTCGGAGCGAGAGGATTTGAACCTCCGACCCCTAGTCCCCCAGACTAGTGCGCTAACCAGGCTGCGCTACGCTCCGACTATGGTCCGAGGCTATAGGCGATGCGTTCGGGTCTGGCAACGCATGGCTGCGCGAATTTGCGCATTGCCGTTCGATGGGGGCAAAGCCTCTATGCCGCGCGGAAAGTGGCGATCTGTCTGCGGCATTCCAGCAATTCGGCGAGGGCCGCCTCCAGCCTGGCGCGGGCGGAGGATGGCATCGGTGCGGTTGCCGCAGCGCGGGACTCTGGCGGGGACAAAACCGATGCTGCCGTTGACACGCGGGGCACAACCGGCACCGGCCCTGCCGCAAGGGATGCTGGCGCCATTTTCCAGGCGGATTGCACGGCTTTCACGCCCTGCTCCTTGATGATCTTCTGCACGCCCTTGATGGTGTAGCGCTCGGCATGCAGCAGATGCTTGAGGCCGCGCAGGAACTCGACATCATCGGGGCGATAGTAACGGCGACCGCCTCCGCGCTTCAGAGGCTTGATCTGGCTGAAGCGCGTTTCCCAGAAGCGCAGCACATGCTGGGGAAGATCGAGATCCTCCGCGGCTTCGGAAATGGTGCGAAAGGCGTCCGGTGCCTTGTCCGATGTCATGCGGCAATTCCCTCAGGGCGTATCAGGCTCATTCGTCCTCATCCGCCATTTCGAGGCCGTTGATGCGGCCCTTCAACACGTTGGACGCCTTGAACACCATGACGCGGCGCGGCGTGATCGGCACTTCCACGCCGGTCTTGGGATTGCGACCGACGCGCGCGCCCTTGGATCGCACGATGAACGAGCCGAACGATGACAGCTTAACGTTCTCGCCGCGCTCGATCGCATCGGAAATCTCGCCCAGGATCAGCTCGACGAGATCGGCGGATTCGGTGCGCGACAGGCCAACCTGCTTGTAGACAGATTCAGCCAGATCGGCACGTGTCAGTGTCTGGTTCGCCACGGATGACCTCGCACGCATCGGTTGTGATCCAGGGGCAACAAAACAACCCGCCCGCAGACTCAACACTATCCCTCTGATTTCATGACGGTATTCGGCTGGAAGGATCGGGTCAACCGGGAATTGGGGCAAGATGTAGCTTCATCGAGCCCCACGCCGGACCGCAGGCTTGGCATCCTTGCCTGCAAAGCTGATGCGCAGGCGCGTGCCCGTGGCTTCGGCAAACCGCTTGAGCGTTCTGGTCGAAGGCATGACACGGCCACTTTCAAGCCGCGCGATCACGGCTTGTGTCGTCCCCATCTTCTGGGCGACTTGCTCTTGGGTGAGATCGGCCTTGTTTCTTGCCTCAATCAAGGCTCCTGCCAAGGCGAACTCCTCTTCCAATGCACCATATTCCGCAACGTACACGGGATCCTTGCGCCACTCAGCGAAGGATTCCCCTGCGGGAATAAACTTGCGGCTCATGGAACCTCCTTTGCCCGCCTCAAGGCGACTTCAATGTCCCGGCGTGGTGTCTTTTGTGTCTTCTTCTCAAAGACATGGATAACAACAACCCGCTTTTCTCTGGCAGTCACGTAAGCAGCGCGAGCGATGCCGTCTCGTCCCCTCATCCGCATTTCCCAAACCGGGCCTTCAAGATGTTTGACATAGGGTTCGCGCATCTTCTCGATCCCATGGGACTCGATGAGGTGAACAATTCTCTCGAAGCTGGCTCTTACGTCACGGGGCAATCCTGAGAGTGATGCCTGGACGCTGCTGTCAAGAAACTGGACTTTCCAAGCCATTCCTAAAATATACCTTTTTTGCAATTAATGACAATGGCATTTGAGGCATGTCGATCAATGGTGTGACTGCAGGACGTTGAGGAAACGATGTGAAGGCTAATTTCCCCCTCACATCCGGACCAGCACACTCCCCCAGGTGAAGCCGCCGCCCATGGCTTCCAGTAGCACCAGCTGACCCTGCTTGATGCGCCCGTCCTTCACCGCCGTGTCCAGCGCCAGCGGGATGGACGCGGCGCTTGTGTTGCCGTGCTTGTCCACCGTGATCACCACCTTTTCCGGTGGAATGCCCAGCTTGTGGGCCGAGGCGTCGATGATGCGCTTGTTGGCCTGGTGGGGCACGAACCAGTCGATGTCCGCCGAAGTGAGGCCTGTCGCGGCATAGGCCGCCTCGATCACGTCGGTGATCATGCCGACCGCGTGCTTGAAGACTTCCTTGCCCTGCATGCGCAGGTGCCCGGTGGTCTTGGTGCTGGATGGGCCGCCATCGACATAGAGCTTCTCGCGGTGGCGGCCGTCGGATCGGAGATGCGCGGTCAGCACGCCCCGGTCAGCCATGCCGCCGGTGCCGGGCGCGGCTTCCAGGACCACGGCCCCTGCCCCGTCGCCGAAAAGCACGCAGGTTGTGCGGTCCTCCCAGTCGAGAATGCGGGAAAAGGTTTCCGCGCCGATCACCAGGGCGCGCTTGTGCATGCCGGTAATCAGCATCGTGTTGGCGACGCTCATGGCATAGACGAAGCCGGAGCAGACGGCTGCGAGATCAAAGGCCGCACCGTGCGTCATGCCGAGGTTGAACTGAACCTGCGTCGCGGTCGCAGGAAAGGTGTAATCGGGCGTCGCCGTGGCAACGATGATGAGATCGATGTCCGCAACCGTCAGTCCGGCATGGCCCAGCGCAGCCTTTGCGGCTCGCGTGGCGAGCACTGAGGTTGTTTCCTCGAAACCACAGGCAATGTGGCGCTGGCGGATGCCCGTGCGCTGGGTGATCCAATCATCGGTGGTGTCGATCATCTTGGAGAGTTCGTCGTTGGTGACGATCTTGTCCGGCAGGGCGCTTCCCGTGCCGCGAATGATGGAGCGAAGCATCTTGGTATCAGTCCTCGATTGCGGGCTTTTCCGCCAGCTTCTCTGCCGCAGCAACCACTGGCGTGCGGTGATAGGCCGTCAGCGTTTCCGAGATCTTCGCCATCAGGTCATGGCGCACCATGTCATAGCCCATATCGACTGCCGCCGCGAAGCCCAGGGCATCGGTACCGCCATGGCTCTTGATCACGATGCCGTTGAGGCCCAGGAACACGCCGCCATTGGCGCGGCGCGGGTCCATCTTTTCCTTCAGGGCGGCAAAGGCGCGCCGCGCGAAGAGATAGCCGATCTTGCTCATGATCGAGCGGCTCATGGCGGCCTTGAGGTATTCGCCAATCTGCTTGGCGGTGCCTTCGGCTGTCTTCAGCGCGATGTTGCCGGAGAAGCCTTCGGTCACCACCACGTCAACCGTGCCCTTGCCGATATCGTCGCCTTCGACAAACCCGGCATAGGTGAGGCCCGGCACCGGCGTCTCGCGCATGATCTTGCCTGCAGCCTTGACCTCCTCGACGCCCTTGATCTCCTCCACACCGACATTGAGCAGGCCGACCGATGGGCTTTCGATGTCGAAGACGATGCGGGCCATGGCGGACCCCATCACCGCGATGTCGATGAGGCGCTGCGCATCCGCACCGATGGAGGCGCCCACGTCGAGCACCACGGATTCACCGCGGATTGTCGGCCACAGGCCCGCGATGGCCGGGCGATCGATGCTCGCCATCGTGCGCAGGCAGAAGGTCGCCATCGCCATCAGCGCGCCGGTGTTGCCGGCAGAGACGCAGACATCGGCCTCGCCCTTCTTCACGGCTTCGATGGAGAGCCACATCGAGGATTTCCAGCGGCCCTTGCGCAGGGCCACGCTTGGCTTGTCGTCCATCTGCACCACGATATCGCAATGGTGGAAGGTGGAAGCGGCTTTCAGCTTGGGGTGCTTGTCCAGCACGGGCATCACGGCCTGTTCCTGGCCGTAGATGACGAAATGCGCGTCGGGATGGCGCTCAAGCGCGGCGGCGGCTCCGGGAATGATCACCGAGGGGCCATGGTCCCCCCCCATGGCATCAATCGAAATACGGACGTTCTTGGCCATCGGTTGGGTCTGTCGCCTGTTGCCGGATCGAAATGCCGAGCCTCACTCCGCTAGCCGATCCGCCGTTTTCTTACAATGCCGCAGGAGACCATACCATGCTCACGAACAGCCTTTGCACCGGTGCTTTTCAGGATGCAGATGGCTTCTTCAAGGCGATAAGCGCCGCAAACGGGCTTTCCGAGCGGTCATTGTCGCCCATCTCGGGGACTGCGATGCCTGGCTTGCGTGGATAGGGGGCAAGCCCAAGCGCCAGCGCTTCCACAGCCAGTGCGCCCAGATCGATCAGGCCATCGAGCAGCGGTTCCGGCGGGTCTTCATCCTCCAGCGTGCGTTCCACTTCCTTCTTCAAAACCGGATCAAGGCGGCCTGGCGGGGCGAAACGGGCGTCGATGCTCTCTTTGACCGCTGTTGGAAACGGCTCCAGCGACACACCGCACAACTGCTGAACGCTGGCGGTCACCTCTCCCGTGACGTGGAAGCTGCCACCCCGTGACGGCGCGACTGTCACGACGGCTTCCATCGAATCGACCGCAGGCAGATCGAGAAACGCGGCGATGGCCTCGCGCTGGGCTGCCGTCACGCGCAGCACGGTTGTCTGCCCGGTCCGGGGGATGGAGGCGGCTGGAACGGTCTGGGAAAAGGGCAATCCGTCCGTCATGACGCGCCAGCTTCAGCCGGATCAAGCGCATCCATGAGGGCCCGGCCCGACAGAAACTGCCCGAGGTCCATCCGGTCGACCTTGCGGACAAGCCCCCGCACGTGCTGCGCCAGCGCCGTTGCGAGCACCGGCTCATCCGGGCGATCCAGCAGGTTGCGGGCCAGCGCCTGCCCCAGCGCATCGGCGGCGGCGTCAGGAGCCAACGCTGTTTCATAGGCCTCGGCGCGGCCATAAAAGGCCTGGCCGAGCTTCTTGATCTTCTTGGGCACGGACACATCGCCAATGCCGATCTCGCGCAAGGCAGCATCCAGATCCGCAAAAAACCGATCAACCAGTTCCTGGGCCAATGATTCCGCAGGCGCTGGCAGCGCACGCAGCCGACGCAGCACGAGCACAAGATGCAGGGCAAGCGCATCGAACCGCCCCATCACCGTGTCCGGCACGCCCATGACCCTGTAGATGCGCGGCAGGCGTGCCGCGGCCACGATATCGCCATAGACCAGGTCCACGGAAGGAACCGGCTTCGTGCGCGAAAAAAGACCTAACACCATGTTCAAACCAGTCCGTGCCTTGCGGCGATCAGCTTCATTGTCCTTGGAGCCTCGCCAGTTGCGCGTTTCGCCGTCGCGGGCTACGAACCCCTCTCAGGCTGGCGTC
>JANNFV010000027.1:0-1848 GCA_031380285.1 Hyphomicrobiales bacterium
CGATCTGGCGGCGATGAGCGGTTGCAACGCCGTGATCCTCGCCTTGCCGATGCAGGCGACACGGCCCGTGGTGGAAGCGCTGGCGTTGGTGCTGCCCAAAGGCGTGCCGCTGATCTGCACGGCCAAGGGCATCGAGCAGCACACGCTGCTCTTCGCCACCGATCTCGTCACCGACCTGATGCCGGGCCATCCGGCGGCGATCCTGTCGGGGCCGAGTTTTGCCGTGGACATCGCGTCGGGCCTGCCGACGGCGGTCACGCTGGCTTGTGCCGATCCCTATCTGGCGCAGGCCCTGGCGCAGGCGCTGAACACGCCCGCCCTCAGGATTTATCACGGCACGGATGTGCGTGGCGTCGAGATCGGCGGGGCAGCCAAGAACGTGCTGGCGATTGCCGCTGGCGTGGTGGCGGGGCGCGGCCTGGGCGACAGCGCCCGCGCCGCGATCATCACGCGGGGGTTCGCGGAAATCAGGCGCTTTGGCGCGGCTTTCGGCGCGAAGCCCGATACGCTGATGGGCCTGTCAGGCCTTGGCGACCTGCTGCTGACGGCGTCCTCGCCACAATCGCGCAACTACGCGCTGGGTCTGCGCCTGGGCGGCGGGATGCCGATGGACGAGGCCATTTCATCGGGCAAGCTGGCGGAGGGCGTTGCCACCGCCTCAGCCCTGATGGAGCTGGCGAAAACACGCGCCATTGACCTGCCGATCTCCGGCATGGTGGATGCGCTGCTCAATGGCTGGGTGACGGTGGATGGCGCGCTGGAGGCGCTGTTGAATCGTCCTCAGCGGGCGGAATGATAAGGACTGGTATGCAATGAAACACTGGCTCTACAAATCCGAACCCTTCAAATGGTCCTGGGATATGCAGGTCGCGGCTGGGCCGAAAGGCACGCATTGGGACGGTGTGCGCAACCATTCGGCCAAGCTGAACCTGATGGCGATGAAGAAGGGCGATCAGGGGATCTTCTATCATTCAAACGAGGGCCTCGAGATTGTCGGCATCGTCGAGGTGATCCGCGAGGCTTATCCCGATCCGGCGGTGGAACCGGGCGAGCCGTGGGTTCTGGTGGATGTGAAGGCGGTGAAGCCGTTCCCGAAGCCGGTGTCGCTCAAGCAGGTGAAGGCCACGCCCGCGCTGGCGAAGATGAGCCTGGTGACCTCGATGCGGCGGTCGGTGCAGCCGGTGACGGCGGCGGAGTGGGAGATGGTTTGCCGGATGGGCGGTGTTTAGGGCGCGTCCCCTCTCCCCGCACTTGCGGGGAGAGGGTTAGGGTGAGGGGCCGGGAAAGGTTGCACAATTGGCGTGGTCCGGGTGCGGATCCAAGCTTCAGTACGACCTCACCTCGCCCCTCATCCGGCGCTTCGCGCCACCTTCTCCCCGTGAAGAACGGGGAGAAGGGAAGAGTCACACCCCAAGCCCGCCCCTTTGCACGATGAACTCCTCCACCGCCTCGATTCCCACGCCCCCACGCACGTTGGTGAACACATACGGACGCTCCTTGCGCATCATCTTCGAATCGCGGTCCATCACGCCCAGATCAGCGCCCACATAGGGGGCGATATCGATCTTGTTGATCACCAGCAGGTCCGAGCGCGTGATGCCGGGGCCGCCCTTGCGCGGGATCTTGTCGCCCGCCGACACGTCGATGACGTAGATTGTGAGATCAGCCAGTTCCGGGCTGAACGAGGCCGCGAGGTTATCCCCGCCCGATTCGATAAGGATCACGTCGAGATCGGGGAAGCGCCCGCGCATCTCGGCCACTGCCGCCAGGTTGATCGAGGCATCCTCCCGGATTGCCGTGTGCGGGCACCCCCCGGTTTCCACGCCCATGATGCGCTCGGGCGGCAGC
>JANNFV010000046.1:0-2962 GCA_031380285.1 Hyphomicrobiales bacterium
TGACAGGATCGGCCGCACGATCGAGGCGGTGCGCCACATGTCGGACGATATCCTCGTGGTGGATTCCGGCTCGACCGACGCAACGGTGGCGATTGCCGAAGGGCTTGGCGCACGGGTCGTTCACCATGCCTGGCAGGGCTACGGTCCGCAGAAACGCTTCGCCGAGGATCAGTGCCGCCATCTCTGGCTGTTCAACATCGATGCGGACGAGGTGGTGCCAGGCGACCTTGCGGAGGAAATCCGCGCGGCTCTCGCAGCCGACATCATCAATGCCGATGGCTTCGAAATCCGCATCGCCGAGATTTTTCCGGGCGAGGAGGCCCCCCACCCGTTGGCCTATGCACTCGCTCCTGTGCGTCTCTATCGCCGTGACCGGGGCCGCTATGTCGACAGCATCGTGCATGACCGTGTGGCCTTTCAGGACGGCGCGACCTTCTGCCGTCTCAAGGGCGTGATCCACCACTTCTCCGTGCGCTCCATCGGCGACCAGATGGCGAAGCTCAACGACTACACCTCGCAGCAGGCGAAAGACCTGGCGCAGCGCGGCGAGCATGTGCCGACATGGCGGCTGTTCGTCGAGTTCCCGGCCTCGTTCATCAAGGCCTACGTCTTTCGCCGCCATGCCGTGCGCGGCATCTATGGCTTCATGACGTCGATGAACTATGCCTTCTATCGCTGGCTGCGCGTGGCCAAGGACGTGGAACGCCGCATGGTGGCGAAGGCTGCGCGCAAGGATGCTGGCAAGGATGGTGGCACCCATGGCTGAGCGCAAGGTTGCCCTCGTCACCGGCGGTGCGCGACGCATTGGTCGCGCCATCGTCGAGGCACTGGCGGAACAGGGCTATGCCGTCGTGATCCATTGCAATGCCTCGCGCGCTGAGGCCGATGCACTGGCCGCAGGCATCAACGCGAAAGGCGGCATGGCTGCCATCGTTGCGGCGGACCTCGCCCTGCCCGATCCCGTGGCTGGTCTCATGGCGCAAGCCGCCCGGCCCTTCGGCCCGATCACTTTGCTGGTGAACAACGCCTCGCTGTTTCTGGCGGACACACTGCTCACCCTCGACGTGGCGACCTGGAACCGCCAGTTCTCGGTCAACATCCGGGCGCCCTCGGTGCTGGCCGCCGCGATGGCCACCGCCCTGCCCCCGGATCGCAAGGGCGCCATCGTCAACATCATCGACCAGCGCGTGTGGAAGCTGACACCGGAATTCTATTCCTACACGCTCTCGAAAGCCGCGCTGTGGGCCGCGACACGCACCATGGCGCAGACGCTGGCCCCGCGCATCCGCGTCAATGCGGTCGGTCCTGGCCCTACACTCGGCAACCTCCATGATGGCGACAGCGGTGTGCAGCACGAGGCCGCAGGCGTGCCATTGCAACACCAGGTGGACCCGCGCGAGATCGCTGAGGCAGTGGTTTATCTTGCACAGAGCGAAAGCGTCACCGGCCAGATGATCGCCGTGGATGCAGGCCAGCATATCGGCTGGAAAACGCCGGATATTCTGGAGTGATTGTCCAAACAGCTGTTTGGTGCTAGACATGACCAACAACTTGGTCAGGAGCAAACCATGGCTGGCACCAACCTCGCAGAAGCCAAAGCGCATCTGAGCGCACTCGTTGACCTTGCCGTTGCGGGCGAGCCACAGATCATCATGCGGCGCGGCAAGCCGGTGGCAAAGATCGTGGCAATTGAGAAAAGCCCCAAGCCGATTGATGTGGACAGGCTCAAAGCCCTGACCGACAACATGACGATGGGCGAGGAAGTCGTCATCAGGATGCGCAACGAAGCCCGTTATTGATGATTTATCTCGATACGTCAGTTATTGTTTCATCCTTGACCACTGAAACTGCGACGTCACGCGTGCAAGCCTGGCTCAGAACGAAGGGCACCGAGAGATTTTGCATCAGTCCGTGGGCAATCACGGAAATTCATTCAGCCCTTGGCATGAAGTTGCGTCTGGGAATTATAACTGCTGATCAAAGAACAAGAATTATTGACGAGTTCGAACATTTAAAACGGCAAAAGCTGGATCTCCTTGATGTGGAAAATGCCCATTTCTTCACTGCTGCCAGTTACGTCTCGCAACATCATCTTGCCCTGCGCGCCGCTGACGCCCTGCACCTCGCCATTGCCGCTGACAACGGCGCATCACTGTGTACGCTGGACCAGCGTCTGTATGATGCGGGCAAAGCACTCGGCATCGACACCATGATGCCCTAACGCCCCCGCGTCATCCCCTTCGCCGCCAGTTCCGCCACATACGCCTCCCAGCGCTCCGCGTGCTCGCGCCCCAGCCTGTCCAGATAATCCCAGCCGAAAATGCCGGTGGAGTGCATGTCGTCAAATGTCAGCCGCACGGCGTAGTTGCCGACCGGGATGACGTTGAGGATCATCACGTCCTGCTTGCCGCCAACCGTCTTGCGCTGATCGGGCGAATGGCCCTGCACTTCCGCCGATGGGCTCATAACCCGCAAATATTCCGCTGGCAGCACATGCGAGACACCATCCTCGAACGCGATGGTCAGCGCCTTCTTGTCCTTGGCGAGCGTCAATTCGGTCGGCCAGCGCGTCATAGGCGTCCTCTTGCTTCCCTCAGGGGAAAGCGCCACCTATAGAATGTTGGCCGAAGTGGGCAAGTCCGCGCCCGGAGACACATCTTGAGCATCAGCCTTCCTCCCGCCTTCGACACGAAAGCAGCGGCCCAGCCGATGATCGACCCGTTCGGGCGCACCATCAGCTATCTGCGCGTCTCGGTGACAGACCGTTGCGATTTCCGCTGTGTCTATTGCATGTCCGAGCACATGAGTTTCCTGCCCAAGCAGGACCTTCTCACGCTGGAGGAGCTGGACCGTCTATGCTCCGCGTTTGTGGCCAAGGGAGAGCGCAAGCAGCGCATCACCGGCGGCGAACCGCTGGAGCGGCGGGACATCATGACCCTGTTTCGGTAGCTACAGCGCCATC
>JANNFV010000007.1:0-4944 GCA_031380285.1 Hyphomicrobiales bacterium
GCTGCGCACCTGCATCCGTGGCAAAGGGTCCGCCACAGTTGAAGTAGGCGCGGCACACCCGCCAGTTCTCGACGCCGTCAGACCTCGGTTCGCCAAACATCGCCCGCAGATAGTTCGCCTGGTCCACAAGGTAGAGCAGCGCCTGACGCGCCTTCACGTCGTTGAAGGGCGGATGCAGGTGATTCATGCGGATCATGCCCTGGAAACCCAGCGCATTGGTGGTGGTGAAGGCCGCCCCCCGCGCCTTCAGGTCCGGGATCAGGTCGGTGGGCGGGTTTTCGAGAAAATCCACCTCGCCGTTGATCAGGGCGAACACTGCGGATTGCGGATCGGAGATGATCCGCCATTCGATCCGGTCGACCTTGGCCACCTTGCCCCCGGCGGAACCGGAGGACGGCTCGCTGCGGGCCACATAATCCGGGTTGCGGCGATAGACGACCTTGGCACCGGGCACCCATTCCTCGCGCATGAAGATGAAGGGACCGGACCCGATGGTCTCGGTGATGTTCTTCGACGGGTCCGTCTCGGCAATGCGCCTGGGCATGATGGCGGGCACATTGCT
The DNA here is from genome assembly GCA_031380285.1 of Hyphomicrobiales bacterium. Classification (GTDB taxonomy): domain Bacteria; phylum Pseudomonadota; class Alphaproteobacteria; order Rhizobiales; family Beijerinckiaceae; genus JADCCX01. Next base: position 563 of record JANNFV010000007.1, read on the forward strand.
GGTGGACTTCGAGAGTGCCTCGAGCATCAGCGAGAATGGGCGCATCAGGGTCCATGTAAAGGTCTTGGCATCCGTCGCGGTCATGTCCCTGGTCAGGGCCACGAGCTGGCGACCATAGGGATCGCGCGCCCCCCAGCGCTTCAGGGACTGGATGACATCTTCCGTCGTCACGGGCTGGCCGTCGTGGAACCGCAGGTTGTCCCTCAGCGTGAACGTCCAGGTCAGGCCGTCGGCACTGACGCTCCAGGTCTCGACCATCTGCGGCTTTGGCGCCTGATTGGCATCCCTGCCGAAGAGGAAGTCATAGATATGCATCGCATGGCTCTGCACATTGCCCGCCGTGGTGTTGATCGGGTCGATCACCTGCAGATCCGCGAAGGGCACGATGCGCAGGGTCTTCTGGGCGGTCGCCTGCGCCAGCGCCTGTCCCACAAGGAACGGGGCGCAGAGAGCCGCCAGGCCCAGGGTCCGAAGCAATGGTTTCATGTCGGCATCCTTTTGCGTCGCGTCGTTCTGAGGCCGGTTTACGCCAAAGATGTACCGTCGTCTCACAGAAACCGGTGATTATCAGCATTGCCTGTGTCGATGAATGCGCGTCCGAATCAGGTGATGGCGATTCGGACATGGTTTGTTCAGGGCCGGTTCGAAGCCTGAATGACGCACACCCTGCCGCAGCGAACGCTCTTCACACATGGTTAGGAATGGCTGCCGTCACTCGCGCGGTCCTCTGGTTAAGACGGGGCACCAAACCGCGGAAAGCCGTTGTCTATCTTCCCGTTTGAAACGCCTGACAGGCTCGTGGGTCGCCGAAAATCAGCCTTTCGAATCGCGAGAGGCTGATTCGTCGCCACTCTGTTCCCGGTTCAGGCGATGTGTGAAGCGCAAGCCTTCCCGTTGCCCGCATTCCGTCTCCATTCGGGAATATCAGCCGAAGCGCTTCAATTCGCCGGTGTTCGCTGGCGGTGTTTCCCGCTAAGGGACCTGTGCCATGGGGGGACGGATATGGTCCTTCCGCGTTGCCGAAAGTGAAGATGCCGTCCCTGTCGCTTGCTCCCGCCTTGCGCACCCGAGGCGTTACCGCCGTTCTGGGCCCGACCAACACGGGCAAGACGCATCTGGCGATCGAGCGCATGACGGCGCATTCCTCGGGCTTGATCGGCCTGCCGCTGCGGCTGCTGGCGCGTGAGGTCTATAACCGCGTTGTCGAGAAGGTGGGCGCCGACTCCGTCGCTCTCGTGACAGGCGAGGAGAAGATCAAACCCGCCAATCCCCGCTACTGGGTCGCCACGGCCGAAGCGATGCCGCGTGATCTGGATGTGGCTTTCGTGGCGGTGGATGAGATCCAGCTCGCGGCGGATTTTGATCGGGGCCACGTCTTCACCGATCATCTGCTGAACCGGCGCGGGCGGGAGGAGACGCTCCTGCTCGGCTCCGCGACGATGAAGCCGCTGGTGGAGCGGCTGATGCCCGGCGCCACCATCATCGCCCGTCCCCGCCTGTCCAGCCTCACCTATGCCGGGGAGAAAAAGCTGACGCGCCTGCCCTCGCGCTCGGCTATTGTCGCCTTCTCGCAGGACGAGGTCTATGCCATCGCCGAACTGATCCGCCGCCAGCGCGGTGGTGCCGCCGTGGTGCTGGGCGCGCTCAGCCCACGCACCCGCAACGCGCAGGTCGAGCTGTTCCAATCGGGCGATGTCGATCACATCATTGCCACGGATGCCATCGGCATGGGTCTCAACCTTGATATCCACCACGTCGCCTTTGCGGGAGACAGCAAGTTCGACGGGCATTATCACCGGCGGCTGACTGCAGCCGAATTTGGGCAGGTCGCGGGCCGTGCCGGTCGGCATCTCAGGGATGGAACCTTCGGCACCACTGGCCGCTGTCGCCCCTTTGATGCCCCGCTGATCGACGATCTGGAGAACCATGTCTTCGATCCGGTGCGGATGATCCATTGGCGCAATCCCGATATTGATCTGCGAACCGCCGACACGCTCAGGCAAAGCCTGGCGGTGTCCCCCAATGAAGATGGCTTGGTAAGGGCCCCTCGTGCTGATGACGAGACGGTCTTTGACCTTGCTGCCGCGGACTCCGATATCCGCGCCCTGATCCAGAGCCGGGACGGCGTGGCGAAGCTGTGGGAACTGTGCGCCCTCCCGGATTATCGCAAGGTTGCCCCACATGCCCATGCCGAATTGGTGGGCCAGCTCTTCGGCTTCGTGCGGGAGAAGGGTGCCATCCCTGAGGACTGGTTCCAGCGGCAGGTCAACCTGTGTGATCGCATCGATGGGGACATGGACACGCTTTCGGCCCGTATCGCGCAGATCCGAACCTGGACTTTTTGTGCCAATCGCGACTGGTTGGCGCATCCCCTCCATTGGCAGGGCGTCACGCGCACGATAGAGGACAAGCTGTCGGATGCGCTGCACGAGAAATTGACAGCGCGTTTCGTCGACAGACGCACCTCTGTGCTGATGCGCCGCCTGAGAGAGAACACGATGCTTGAAGCCGAAGTGACTGCAACCGGTGACGTCACCGTGGAAGGCCAGCCCGTGGGGCGCCTGCAGGGGTTCCGCTTCACGCCCGAGGCAGGTGCGACGGGCGCGGAAGCCAAGGCGCTGTCTGCGGCAGCACTCAAGGCGCTGGCCAGCGAGATCGAGGCACGGGCGGCAAAACTCGCAGCGGCGCCCGACGAAGGTTTTGCTCTGGCACTTGATGGTGCCATCCGCTGGATCGGCGAACCCGTCGCCAAGTTACAGGCGGGAGAAAAGGTGCTGGAGCCGCGCTTCGTCCTGCTCGCCGATGAACAGCTGGCCGGGGCGGCCCGCGACAGCGTCGAGGCGCGTTTGACGCTGTGGCTCAAGGCCCATGTGCACAAGCTGCTTGGCCCCCTGCTGACGCTGGAAAGCGGCGTCGGCCTCGAGGGCATCAGCCGTGGCATCGCCTATCAGTTGGCGGAACATCTGGGCGTGCTGGACCGCGCCGTGGTCCAGGCCGAGATGAAGACGCTGGAACAGGACGCACGCGCCAACCTGCGCAAGCTGGGCGTGCGCTTCGGGGCCTATCACCTCACCACGCCGATGCTGCTGAAGCCCGCGCCGCGTGCCCTGGCGGCGCAGCTATGGGCGCTGAAGCATGGCGGTACCGAGGTGAAGGGTCTCGATGACCTGGTGCATCTCGCGGCATCCGGGCGGACCTCGATCCCTGTCGACGAGACCATCGAGAAGGCGCTTTACCGTGCGGCAGGTTTCCGGGTCTGTGGTCCGCGTGCCATTCGCGTCGATATCCTGGAGCGGCTGGCCGATCTGATCCGTCCCGCCATCGCCTTCCGTCCGGGGCAGACGCCGGGCGAGCCGCCCGCCGGAGCATTCACGGGCGATGGTTTCACGGTGACAGGCGCCATGACCTCGCTCGCGGGCTGCGCGGGCGAGGATTTCGCCTCGGTCCTGAAGGGCCTTGGCTACCGCATGGAGAAGCGGCCTGCCATGCGTGACGTGCCGGTGATCCCGCTGGTGGTCTCGGTGGCTGCTCCTCTGGTTCCCGTGGTGTTGGAAGAGGCAACAGCGATCCCGGCATCCGAGGAAGCCGATATTGCAGAACAGCCGGTCGCGGACATTGTCAGTGAGCCGGAGGCCAGCGCTCCCGTTGTTTCCGAGCCAGCGCCTGCTCCAGAGGTGGAAGCGCCATCGCCTGCAGAAGAACTGCCGGTTTCCGAAGACGTCAGCGCGGCAATACCGGAGGTGGTGGAGGCGGTTGCATCTGCGACTTCAGCGGATGCCGTTGCGCCAGCCGAACCCGATCTCGTCGAGGTCTGGCGTCCGGTCCGCTTCGAGCGTGATCAGCGCCAGGGGCAAGGTCAAGGACGGGACCGCAACCGTGGCCGGGGACGCCGGGAAGCGCCCAAGCCGGGGGAGGCGGTCGCCGCTGGCGAGCCATCCACCGTGCCCTCTGAGCCCCGCCGGGACCGGCAGCAGGGTGGCGCCAGGAAGCCCTGGCAGGATCGCGACCGCAAGGGCGGAGCCGATGGCAAGCCATCTGAAAACAGGTCATCGGAAGGCAAAAGGCCGCATGGCAAGCGCCCGTTTGATGCAAACCGCGAAGACAATCGCCCTCCGCGCGACCGGAATGATCGACCCGGCCACAATCGCGACCGCAAACCAGCAACCTTCAGCAGCGAGAAGCCAAGGGAGCGTCAAGCCGACCCGCTTTCGCCCTTTGCCCAGCTTGCAGCCCTGAAGGCCCAGCTCGAAGCCAAGAAATAGACCTGGGCCGACCCGCTTTCGCCCTTTGCCCAGCTTGCAGCCCTGAAGGCCCAGCTCGAAGCCAAGAAATAGAGATGAGCCGATCAGTTGCAGGTCTGATTGGTCAAAATTGGATCGCGG
>JANNFV010000127.1:0-1911 GCA_031380285.1 Hyphomicrobiales bacterium
GGTGGAGAAGCCCGCGCTGCGGCTGAAATCGCGATTCATGTCGGCGCGGTGAGGGCGTTTCCAGCCAGCCGTCATGCCCGGCCCTGAGCCGGGTATCCACGCTTTTTGCAGCCCAGACAAACGGGGTTGGCCGGGTCAAGCCCGGCCATGACGGAGGGGTTGCGGTGAATGGACTGGCATTGAAAGCCGCAAGCGTCTTTGCCCAAAAAATGCCGCTTGCCCTTCTGTGAACGACAGACGCATCATCCTCTGGGGCCAAACCTCACGGAGACATGCCATGAACGAGAACCGTTTCACCCGTCGCCGCGCGCTGGAAATGGCGAGCGTTGCCGCCGCTGTCGGCCTTGTCGCCAACCGGGCCGTCGCGCAATCCGCTGTCACGAAGATCAACCAGAACACCGATGTCTTCATCGTCGTCGATGTGCAGTATGATTTCCTGCCGGGCGGCAACCTCGCGGTTCCCAAGGGCGACGAGGTGATCAAGCCGATCAACGAATTGGCCGATCGCTTCCGCAATGTGGTGATGACGCAGGACTGGCATCCCGAAGGGCATATTTCCTTCGCGTCCCAGCACAAGGGCAAGAAGCCGTTCGATGTCATCGACCTGCCCTATGGCAAGCAGGTGCTGTGGCCGGACCATTGCATCTGGGACAGCAAGGGCGCGGATTTCTCCGACCAGATCGACATTCCCCACAATCAGCTCGTGATCCGCAAGGGGTACAATCCCAAGATCGACAGCTATTCCGGCTTCATGGAACTCGATCGCAAGACCAAAACGGGCCTGGCGAGCTACATGACCGAGCGCGGCTTCAAGCGGGCTTTCGTGGCAGGCCTCGCCACGGATTTCTGCGTGGGCTGGACGGCGCTCGACGGCAAGGCCGCTGGCTTCGAAACCATCGTGGTGGAAGATGCCTGCCGGGGCATTGATGCGGCAGGATCGCTTGGAAGGGCCTGGGACAGCATGAAGGCCGCTGGCGTTGGACGCATGACGAGCGCCAATGTGAAGGAGGGGTAGCGCCACTTCGCTTCTCCCCTGGGAGAAGCTGGCAGGCGAAGCCTGACTGATGAGGGAGAACCGCTGACCGCCGTGATTCGCCCTCATCCGCCCCGCAAGGGCGGGGCACCTTCTCCCGAGGGGAGAAGGAATGGACCGCTCGCCCACCCATCTTGTATCCTCATGGCATGCGCAATCCTGATTCCCATCTTCCCAGCCGTAGACTTGTCCTCGCGACAGGCATGACTGCCGCCTTCATCGCTCCCGCTCTCGCCCAATTTGGCGATTTCGAGGGATTCCTGCAATCTCTGAGGGGAGAGGCCCGTGCCGCGGGTGTTTCCAATGCCACCTTCCAGAGCGCCATCACGGGCCTCGCCTTCGATCCCGGCCCCGTGCGTTCCAGCGGCGGACAGAGCGAGTTCACGCGGCCCTTCTGGGATTACGTGAACAGCGCCGCATCTGCCGGGCGCATCAACGCGGGCAAGGCGGCGGCAGGGCGTGCGGCCAATGCCTTCACCTGGATCAAAAGCAACCTTGGCGTGGATCGCAGCGTTGTGGCGGGCATCTGGGGCATGGAATCGAATTTCGTTGCCGGCATGGGCTCGTCCGATGTGTTGCGCTCCACTGCCAGCCTTGCCTTCCGGCAGGTAAGGGGCGATTTCTACCGCCGTGAGTTCATCGCGGCGCTGAAAATACTCGACGAGGGCCATGTGACTCGTGAAGGCCTCGTCGGTTCCTGGGCGGGGGCCATGGGCCAGCCGCAGTTCATTCCGTCGAGCTTCCTGAAATACGCGGTGGATGCCGATGGCGATGGCCGCAAGGACATCTGGCGCTCCACCATGGATGCGCTGGGGTCCGCCGCCAATCACCTGAAGGTGGACGGCTGGACCTCCGGCTTGCCCTGGGGCTTCGAGGTG
>JANNFV010000135.1:0-1890 GCA_031380285.1 Hyphomicrobiales bacterium
CCGCTCCTCCGCAAAGCGTCCCATGATGAGGTCCATCTCGCGCATGCCCCGGTGCCAGGCGCGAAACAGGATCTTCTTGCGGCGCGGATCAAGATCCACTGTGGAACGCTGCAGGCCGGACATGGTTCACCTCGGAAGCGGGCAAAATAGCCATCGCCGCAGGCAGGGCTTTCAAGGCCCTCTGCGGTGTTGAACGACGCTTTAGCGGAGATGGGGGATGATGTCAGCGGGTAAAAATTGGGACTGGAATTTTCGAAGAGACTCGAGTGTGAAACAAGAGCAATTGGTGTGATTTGTCTTCACGTGCTTCAGCAAATTCGTAGAGGCCCGGCGTTCTGAGCGCCGGGCCTCCGCTTTTTAGCTCTTGAAGAGCTGCAAAGCTTCCCGCAACAATCGAAACATCCTCAGTCTTGTCATTCCCGGCCGGAGCGAAGCGGAGGGGAAGGGAATCCAGACGGCGGTTGTAATGTGCGACAAGCGTCGATCTGGATCCCCTTCCCTCGCCTCCGGCTCGCCGGGGATGACATCACGCCTCTCCGCCAGCCTCTGCTTCTCCTGAAGTCTCCCCCTCTTCCTCCTCCGGCTCGCTGATGCGCTCGACCGAGACGACCTTTTCCGTCTCGTGCGTGTCGAACACGATCACGCCTTGGGTCGAGCGGCCGGCCACGCGGATCTGGTGGACGGGGCAGCGGATCAATTGTCCGGCATCGGTCACCAGCATGATCTGGTCGGCGTCATCCACCGGGAACGAGGCAATCAGCTCGCCGTTGCGGTCATTGACCGCCATGGCGGTAATGCCCTTGCCGCCGCGGTTGGTGATCCGGTACTCGAAGCTGGAGGTGCGCTTGCCGTAGCCGTTGACGGAGAGGGTCAGCACCACCTGCTCGATGGCCGACATCTGGGCATAGCGCTCCTGCGAGATGGTGGCGTTTTCCGCCCCTTCCTCGCCGTCTTCAACAGCCGCACCATTCTCGGCCTCGCCTGCAATCGCGCGGCGCATCTTGAGATAGGCAATGCGCTCGTCGGAGACCGCCTCGAAGTGATTAAGGATCGCCATCGAGATGACCTTGTCGCGGGCCGCCAGCAGCATGCCGCGCACGCCGGTCGAGGTGCCGGTGGAGCCTCCGCCGCCGAAGACGCGGATGTCTTCCACGGGGAAGCGGATGCACTGGCCCTGCGCCGTGGTCAGCAGCACATCTTCCTGCTCGCTCGCCAATGCCACATCGATGATGGTCTGGGTCTCGTCGTCGAATTCCATGACGCGCTTGCCCAATGAGGTGCGCGGCACGCAGTCCGACAGCTTGTTGCGGCGGATGCCGCCAGTGGAGGTTGCGAACATCACGTCCTGCGTTTCCCACAGCGCCTCGTCATCGGGCAGCGGCAGGATCGTGGTGATGCGCTCACCGGGATCAAGCGGCAGCATGTTGACCAGCGCCTTGCCCCTCGCGTTGGGCGCGGCTTCCGGCAGGCGCCAGACCTTCATCTTGTAGACCTGGCCGACGGAGGAGAAGAACAGCATCATCGTGTGCGTATTGGCCACGAACAGGCGGGTGACGAAATCCTCGTCCTTCGTGCTCATGCCGGAGCGGCCCTTGCCGCCACGCCGCTGCGCCCGGTACATCGACAGCGGCACGCGCTTGACATAGCCCGCGTGGCTGACGGTCACGACCATATCCTCGCGCTGGATGAGATCCTCGTCCTCCATATCCGCATCGGAATCGGTGATCTCGGTCTTGCGCGGGGTGGAGAAGGCGTCACGCGCCGACGCCAGTTCATCGCGGATGATGTTCTGCACGCGCAGGCGCGAGCCCAGGATATCGAGGAAGTCCTTGATCTGGTCCGCGATCTTCTGCAGCTCCTCGCCGATCTCGTCGCGTCCGAGCGCTGTCA
>JANNFV010000174.1:0-1810 GCA_031380285.1 Hyphomicrobiales bacterium
CCCCTCGCTTGTTTTTACGCGTGCATGCTGCAAGAGAAGAGTGATGAAGTGCTTCAGCACGCTCGTTTTCGGCACAGGCCTTGTTTTGGCGGCGAGCCTTGTCCTGACGGGATGTGCCTCTCGCCCGGAGCCTGCGCTCCGACTGGCTGATTCCGCCGTCGGCAGCGCCGGGACAGTCTCGATGCTGGTCGCCACCACCCGGCGCCCGACCAATGATCCTGGCCTGCGATTCAGTGGCGAACGCGCAACCAGCACGCGCTTTGCGAAGATGACCATCTCCATTCCGGCCAACCACAAGTCGGGCGAGATCACCTGGCCCACAGCAGGCGCTGCTGACCCCACAACGGCGTTCACAGCCACCCGCTTTTCGGAAGTACCTCGCGAACAGCTTCGGGCGGCCATACGTTCTGCCGTCAGCGCCAGCAAGAAACGCCACGTGCTGGTCTTCGTGCATGGCTACAACACACGCTTCGATGAGTCGGCCTTCCGGCTGGCGCAGATCGTCCATGACAGCCGGGCCGATGTGCTGCCTGTGCTGTTCAGCTGGCCCTCCTGGGGCACGCTGTCGGCCTATCCCTACGACCGCGAGAGCGCAGCCATCTCCCGCGACGGGCTGGAAATGATGCTGACCGAACTCGCGCAGGTGCCCGGCGTCGCGCAGGTCTCCGTCCTGGCCCATTCCATGGGCGGCTGGCTGACGCTGGAAGCCTTCCGGCAACTGGCGATCCGCCAGAAGCAGATTCCGGCCAAGATCACCGACCTCATGCTCGCAGCACCCGATGTCGATATCGATGTCGCGGTATCACAGGGGCAAGCGCTGCGGGATATCCCGAACAGGCCCCGGATCACGCTGTTCGTGTCCGCCCAGGATCGCGCTCTCAGCGCCTCGCGGCTGCTTTGGGGCAGTCGGGAGCGCTTGGGCAGCCTTGATCCCAATGCGGAGCCTTACAAGTCCAATCTCGCCAAGGCGAATGTGGCGGTTATCGACCTGACAGGGGCAAACAGCGGTGACAACCTCAACCACACGACATTCGCCCAAAGCCCTGCCGTGGTGCGGCTGATCGGCCAACGCCTGGCGGCAGGCCAACAGCTTGAAGGCGAAACCTCGATCACCGAACGTGCCGGGGCCTTGACCAGGGGAACCGTGCGCGTGGTGGGAGATGTCATCACCGCGCCTGTGCGCCTTGGCGCGCCAGATTCGCCGGGTGCCTTGCCGGAATAGGCGGATATGTCAAAACGCTTTTGGCAATCCTGCCTGCTTCAAAACTTCATTTGCCGATGTCGGCTTTTACTGCGCGGAACGATCACAGTCCTGCCAGAAGCCGCATTGATCCATTTCTCGTGAGATCCTTTGCCACCTGGTGCCTTCGACCAACCAGCGTTTTTCAACAAGACTATCAATTCTGGAGAGAAGTCTTTTGCCAATCAGGCCGCCGTCAATGGGATGTCGCGTTGGGCGCTGACGTGAACCGTGAAATCGCCACGCGCTTCCGGGACGTTGTCCGCAAACATTGTCGGCGCCAGTTGATCGACCAGAGATACAAACTCGTCGAAGCTTCGGGCCTCGATGACAAGGCCGGGGATATCGGACTGAGATACGAAAACATGCGCTTCGTAGTCCAAGATCGCCGAAACATGGAAAGTCTGTCCCAACCGCCGGTCCTTTCAGCACCTCACGATGAGAGGATACCAAGCAGCAGTGTGGAAGCCCAATGCGGGTTCAGCCCCCAAACACCACCCTGCCACCCACAACCGTCGTCTTCACCCGCCCCACCATCTTCGCGCCATCGAACGGCGTGTTCTTGCAGCG
>JANNFV010000177.1:0-1677 GCA_031380285.1 Hyphomicrobiales bacterium
CCCCTCGCTGCGCTCGGGACCCTCCCCACAAGGGGGAGGGATGGGCGCAAGCCGCTCCCCCTTCATCCCTCCCCCTTGCGGGGAGGGTGGCGAACGAAGTGAGCCGGGAGTGGGTTGCGCAGGACTCACCGCTTGACCTCCCACGTCGTCACAGGCGCACCACTCACCGGGTCTTTCCCATCCATGAGCTGGATGCCCATGGCGAGAAGCTCATCGCGGATGCGGTCGGATTCGGCGAAGTTCTTGGCGGCGCGGGCGGCGAGGCGGGCGTCAACAAGAGAGCCTACTTTCCTTATCTCCAACCCTTGATGGATCATTTTTGCAGCATTGCGCTCAGCCAATCGATTCAAAAAGCCTCCAACTTGGATTCCAAGAAACTCAACATCCTGGATCAGGGTTACCATCGCATCCGTCTTTGCAGCATTCGTTGAACTGCCCTTCGTTTGATCAAAAACGGCATGGAGATAAGCAAATGCCTCCGAGACATTCAGATCATCAGATAATTTCTCAATCAGAGGCTGGCTCGGTCCAAAGGGCGGAAGCGGCGGATCACTGAATACCTTGCGATCATCGAGCATGCTTTGCGCCATGTCCGAAACACTGGCAAAGCGCTTTAACATGCCTTCACTCTCCTCCAGCCCCCGGACCGTCCAGTCAATCGGCTGCCGGTAATGCGTCTTGAGCATGTTCAGCCGCACGACTTCGCCCGGCCAATCCTTCAGCACATCCTGGATCGTGAAAAAGTTCCCCACAGATTTGGACATCTTCTGCCCTTCCACCTGCAGGAACCCGTTATGCATCCACACGCTCGCCATCCGGTCGACGCCAAACGCGCAGCACGTCTGCGCAATCTCGTTCTCGTGGTGGGGAAAGATCAGGTCGATGCCGCCCGCGTGAATGTCGAACTGTTCGCCCAGCAGCGCACCTGACATCGCCGAGCACTCGATATGCCAGCCCGGTCGCCCAAAGCCCCAAGGGCTGTCCCAGCCCGGCTCCGTCGCCGGATCGGAGGGCTTCCACAGGACGAAATCCATCGGATCCTTCTTGTAGGGTGCCACTTCCACCCGTGCGCCCGCGATCATGTCGTCGAGCGTGCGGCGCGAGAGCCGACCATAGTTCGGCATCGACGGCACGTGGAACAGCACGTGCCCCTCCGCCGCATAGGCATGCCCCTTGGCGACGAGCTTCTCGATCACGCGCACCATGTCCATCGGCTTGGTGCCGTCACAGACGAAATCCGTGGCCCTCGGCGCATGGGTCGGCGGCAGGTTGCCCAGCGCCGCGACGTCATCCTCGTACTGCTTCGTGGTGATGCCCGTGAGCGCCCGCACCTCGTCCAGCAAGGGGCGCTTTTTCGTCCAGCGCTCGAACGCCCGCTTGTTGATCTTGTCGTCGATGTCCGTGATGTTGCGCACGTAAGTGACGTGCTCCGGCCCGTAAATGTGCCGCGGCAGCCGGAACAGCACATGACCTTCCGCCGCATAGGCATGGCCCTTGGCCACCAGCTTCTCGATCACGCGCACCATATCCATGGGCAGCGCACCGTCGCACACAAAATCGGTGGCCCTGGGCGTGTGTGTCGGCGGCAGGTTGCCCAGCGCCGCGACGTCATCCTCGTACTGCTTCGTGGTGATGCCCGTGAGCGCCCGCACCTCGTCCAGCAAGGGGCGCTTTTTC
>JANNFV010000201.1:0-2371 GCA_031380285.1 Hyphomicrobiales bacterium
TGATCTCGGCCCGTGTCGACTCAAGTTCCTGCGCGATTTCCACTGTCATGCCGCGCAATTGCTCGGCCGTATCCCGGAAGCGCCCGGTTGCCTCGGAGAACACACTGCCGAGTTCGCCCATGGCCTGCTCGTAGCTGGCGCGGAGGTTTGCCCCCGTCCGCTCGCGCTCCTTGGCCGACAGGCTGCGGATCAGCTCATACTGCTCGGAGATATTGGCCGTGGCAGTCTGCGAGGCATCATGCAGCGTGTTGCTGACCTCGCGTGCCTTGGCTTCGGCGGCGGAGAGGCTGTCCTGCAGGAGCTGCTGGAAGCCGGTCATCATGGCTTCCATCTCGCTGTTCTGCTGCTCGATGGCGGTGACGATGCTCTGGACATCGCCATGCTTGCGCTGCAGCGCCCCATCGAAACGCTCCTGGGCCGAAGACAGTTCCCCCGTGACCTTGAGCAGGGCCGCACCTTGCGCCTGGATGTTCTGGGACAGCACGCTGGCCTCTCTCAGCACACCACCGGAAACATCGCGCAGAACGCCGACCTGCTTCTCCACCCTGTCGGATGTGTTGGAGGTGTCGGCAATGATCTGGCCCATGGCGCTTTCCAGTTCGCGCACGCGCTCGGTCAGGCCGGTTTCGACCGCCTCGAGATTGCTGGTGGCGGATGACAGAATGGTGTTGAGCACGCCGTTGGCATCGCCCAGGCGATTCAGCACCTCGGTGATCTCGCCGCTGAGCTTGCGATGCGCCTGCGTCAGGCCGCGCACGGATTGCTCCGCACCGCCAACGATGGCTTCGTTGAACTCGCTGGTCGAGGCGTTGATGCGCCCCGTGAGTTCCTGGCCCTTCGAGTCGATCAGGGCTGCCACGGCGCTGCCGTTCTTCTCCAGCACATCGGCCACCGCGCTGCCGCGGGTCTCGATGGCCCGGATCACGGTCTCGCCCACATCGGCGACCTCGCGTGCGATGGCCTGGCCACGTGCGCCCAGTTCGCCCACGAGATTGGCCCCTCGTTCCACGAACAGCGTGTTGATCTCCTCGGTCCGCTGCCCCAGCGATGCCGCAAGCTGGAAGCCTTTCTTGTCGATGGCTTCGGAAACACCGTCGAGACGGTGCACGATGCGCTCCTCGAAATTGCCGATGCGCGTATCGAGCGTTTCGGCGATCTCGCTGGCACGGCCCCCAAGCGTCGCGTTGATCTCGTCGGCCTTGGCGGTGAGCACGCCTGTGATCTCTTCGGCGCGGGCACCCAGCTGCTCGGTCATCGCCGTGGTGCGGCTGTTGATGACGTCGTCGATCTCGCGCGCCTTTGTCTCCATGGCGGCCGTCACGTCGCGGCCACCCTCGCCCATGATGCGGGCGATCTCGATGGCACGCTGCGACAGCGTCTCGTTGAGCTGCTGGCCACGGCGCTCCAGGCCCGTATCCACCCGCTGGATCAATTCATCGAACGAGCCGCTGAGAATCCTGGCGCGGCCAATCGAGCGCTCCTCGAAGGCGGTGAGCTGCGATTCCAGCGCCTGCGTGGTGCTTTCGGTCTGGCCGGCGAGCCGGTCGACCAGGGCAGTGCCATGGATGGTGACCACGGCTTCGACATTCTGCAGGCGTGCGCCGACGGTTTCGTCGAAGCTGCGCAGGTGATCCGACACGTTGATCGAATGCGCCTCCAGTGTTCCAGTCAGGCCGCGGGCATTGTCGGCCAACGCTTCGTTGACCCGGTTGCCCTGGGTCGCGATGGCGAGCACGATGTCCTTGCCCGTCTCGGCGAGGCGTGCCGTCACCTGGTCGGCATGGCCGGTCAGGCGGCTTTCAACATCGGTGGCATGGGTATTGAGCATGCTTTCGGCATGGCGGGTGCGCCCGTCGATGACGGTGGCGATGACCTGGCCCGCGCCTTCGAAAGCGGAGCGGGCATGGCCGACCTGCTCGGAAATCAGATGCGCGGCCTGCTGTCCTGTCTGCGCGATGCTGTCTTCCAGCGATTTGCCATGGATCGTGATCGAATCGTTGATGCGGTCGCTGGTCTCGACCAGGCGGGCCGCCAGGCTGTCGCCGCGTGAGGTCACGGTTTCGGCGATCTTGGTGCCGGTTTCCTCGAGACGCTGGGTCACTTCCGCACCGCGGATGCCGAGGTCGATCACCAATGCTTCGCCGGTGGCGCGCATGGTGTTGTTGACGTCCTGCGCCCGACCGCCAATTGCATCGATCAGCGAACGCCCGGTTTCATCCAGGGTCGAGACCACGGTCTGCGAGCGATCCGTGATGGCGCTGACCAGCGTGTTGCCGGTGTGCTCGAGCATGTCGTTGACGCTCTGGGCCCGGTCCGCGATGGAATTGACCAGCGTGTTGCCGGTGAGGTTCAGCGCTTCGTTCACCGCTTC
>JANNFV010000318.1:0-7518 GCA_031380285.1 Hyphomicrobiales bacterium
CATGAATTTCCATCACCGAGTCCTGAAGGTGGGCGCGTGTCAGGGCGTCAAGTGCGCCAATGGGCTCGTCGAGCAGCAGGATCTTCGGTTCCATTGCCAGGGCACGGGCGATGCCGACGCGCTGCTTCATGCCACCCGAGATTTCCGAGGGGCGCTTGTCGAGCGCATGGGTCATGTGGACAAGTGCCAGATTGTGGCGGATCCACTCGTCACGTTCGGCCTTCGACTTCTTCGAGCCGAACACCTTGTTCACGGCGAGAGAGACATTCTCGTACACCGTCAGCCAGGGTAGCAGGGAATGGTTCTGGAACACGACGGCGCGATCCGGCCCCGGGCTGTTGACCTCCATGTCCTCGAGCAACACAGCGCCCTTGGTCACCTCGGTCAGTCCCGCGATGATGTTCAGGAGCGTGGATTTTCCGCAGCCCGAATGCCCGATGATCGAGACATATTCACCATGGGCAATGGTCAGGTTGATGTCGCTGAGAACCTCGGTCGACGTGTTGCCACGGCTGAAGCTTTTGTCGATGTGATCGATCTTGAGATAGGCCTTGGCCATTGCTTTGGTTCCCTTCAGATCACGAAGCGGCTGTGCCACGGGTGACGACATTGCCCAAGGCCGCCACGAGACGGTCGAGCACGAAACCGACCACGCCGATATAGAGCAGCGCCACGACGATGTCGGGCAGGCGCGAGGAGTTCCAGGCATCCCAGATGAAGAAGCCGATGCCGACCCCGCCCGTCAGCATTTCAGCCGCGACGATGGCCAGCCAGGAGAGACCGATGCCGATCCGCAAACCGGTGAAGATGTAGGGTGCAGCCGAGGGCAACATCACCTTGAAGAAGAACTCGATGGAGTTGAGCCTCAGCACTGCCGCCACGTTGCGATAATCCTGCGGGATGTTGCGGATGCCGACCGCCGTGTTGATAATCACGGGCCAGATTGCGGTGATGAAGATCACGAAGATGGCGGAGGGGTTCGAATCGCGGAAAGCCGCCAGCTAAATCGGCAGCCATGCCAAGGGAGGAACGGTGCGCAGCACCTGAAACACCGGATCAAGCCCGCGCATCGCCCAGATCGACTGGCCAATCGTCGCGCCGACAAGTACGCCGACGACTGCCGCCAGCCCGAAGCCGATAACCACCCGTTGCAGCGATGTCAGTACACGCCAACCCAGGCCGATATCCTGGGAACCCGCCCAGTAGAACGGGTTCATGATCAATTCGCCCGCTTCCTTCCAGACGACAGTCGGAGCGGGAAGCGTCGCGCCAGGCTTCGAGAAGGCGATCTGCCAGACCACCAGCAGAAGCGCCACGGTGATCATCGGCGGCAGGACATTGAGGAGCGTCCAGTTTGACCAGTAACGGACCGACTTGACGAGCGCCGACGGCCCGGAGGGTTTCAACCGCACAATCTCTGCCTTGACGGGCGGGGAAGGTGCCACGCCGCTGTCATTGGCCGGTGTTTGCAAGATGGCAACCGTGGTATCCTTCAATCGGGCAAGGGCCATGCAGACGATCCTTCTGGGTCGCTGCACGGCAAAGCACCCGCTGCAGCCTGAACCAATTTTCTGAAGATCATTCAAGGCTTGTGCCAAAGTCGCCCGATGCAAGCCTTTTCCAGGAAGATGCAAGCCTTTGCGAGGAATAAGTGGAATCACACCACCAAACCGTCCAAGACAGACCAGCGAAGCCGCCCTGTCTTTGAACCGCACCAGGACGGATCAGCTCGCACAGCTGCACATTGAACCGTCTGATTGCCTGATATTTGTGCAGCGCACAAAGGGGCGGCGACCAGAGGGAGGCGCGCTGTTTTCAGAAGCGAGACGCGGTTGCGGGTTGCACAAAATGGCACCCGTGGCGTAGGTTTTCCACCATGCTCAAGTCACACATTCCGCCCTCCCTCCACCCGCCTTTTGCCAGATACAGCCACGGCATCGAAGTCCCGCCAGGGGCTCGCCTGCTGTTCGCATCCGGCCAGTTGGGCATTTCCCGGGACAAGCACGTGCCAGCCGATGCGGCCGGTCAGGCCGATCTGTGCTTTCGGGCGATTGCTGACATCCTGCGCTCCGCCGACATGGATTTCACGGACATCGTGCGCATCAACGCCTTCGTCACGGACAGGGCTTACCTGCCGGACTACATGGCGGCGAGGGACCGCTATGTTGCCGATCCGCCGCCCGCCTCGACGCTGATGATCGTCTCGGGTTTCGCAGCAGAGATCTACAAGGTGGAGGTCGAGATCGTCGCGGCAAGGGTACAGTCTGCAAACTGATCAGGGGCCACACCGCATCTGTTTATTCACATTCGGTGCGGCTGAATTTCGAAAGAATTAACCCTGAGATGCTCATCAAGACACTTGAGCCATTTCAAGGGGCATCCGATGCTGTCGTTCGGACGCAATATTTTCTCTTCCATCGGAATCGGCGTGAAGATCACGCTGGTCAGTTCCATCGGCATTGCAGGGATGCTCATTGTCGGGCTGATGCTCCATTGGGCCATCTCGAACCTGGAGGAGACATCGGCGACTGTCGAGAAATCGCACCGCGTGGGGCAACGCATCTCTGACTTCACTCAGGCGATGAATCAGGCGAGGCTCCGCTTTGAAGCGTTCAAGGATGCTCCTGGAAAATTGACCATCGAGTCCACGGAAGCCATGCTCGACATCACGGCGATCAAAGTGGAGGGGATCCAGAGTGTATCATCCGGGATCATCAAGGAGGATGATCTCGCGAAGCTGGTGGAGATGGTCACGACGATCCGCGACTCCATCCGCCAGATCATCCCGCCCGAGAAGCGCGCGGGCCCGGACTCACTCGAACGGCTCAAGCTGACGCTTGAAGATCGCGTGATTGGTCTCACGGAAATCCGCAACGCCCTGCGGAAGACGGAAGAGCGCACGCCAGAGGCTTTTGCAATCCTTCAGTTGGCCTCCAAGCTTGGCGACATGCTCGGGATCATTGCGGAGGCTGATGTCAAGCCGGATCGCATTCTCCTGATCAAGCTGTCTGGCGAGAGTGCAGAATCGACCGGACTGACCAGCAAGATTCCCACGGCCATCCAAGGCAAGGTTGACATTGGAAAGGCGATAGCACGCCTGGATGAGGCATTCGACTCCTGGATCAACCAGATCGTGGCGATGAACAACGACATCGCCATTGCCTCCACGATTTTCACCATCGTCACACCCATCCTCGACCGGATAGCAGAGCAGAACTCCCTGCTCGCCAACACGGCTCAGGCCAATGCCGCGATGGTCAAACAGCAGACGCGGAGCATGACACTCGCCACGCTCCTTGCGTCCCTGCTGCTTGCCACGCTTGTTGCCTTTCTCATCGGACGCAGCATCACACGCCCTATCGCCGCCATCCGCAATGCCATGCAGAATATCTCCGGCGGTGCCACGGACCAGGTGATCCCGCACACCGACCACACCAACGAAATTGGCTCGATGGCCCGCTCTGTCCAGATTTTCCAAAGCGCAATGCAGGAACGCCAGCGCCTGACGAGCGTGCAGCTCGACGATGCGACGGATCGGGCCAGCCGCAGCCGCGATCTCACGCAGGCCGTTCACAATTTTGACGGGGCCTTGTCCACCACGCGCCATGCCTTGTCGGACTCATCGGGACAGCTCGCCCGGTTCTCCGTGTCGCTCGCGTCGATCTCGCATGACCTCGACGGCAACGCCCGCTCCGCCATGGAAGCGTCGACCGGCACAGCCTACAAGAGCACCAGCGTTGCGGCAGCGACGGAAGAGCTGGCCCATTCCATCGCGGAGATTTCCGTGCAGACCGAGCGGGCCAATGCCGCGGTGCAGCAGGCGGTGGTCAACAGCAACGATTCGCAGGAGCGGATGCTGTCCTTGAAGACGCAAGCTGCTGACATCACCTCGATCGTCGAGATCATCAACTCGGTCGCAGCCCAGACAAACCTTCTGGCACTCAACGCCACCATCGAGGCCGCGCGCGCCGGACAGGCCGGCAAGGGGTTCGCGGTCGTTGCCCAGGAAATCAAGGCGCTCGCGACCCAGACAGCAACAGCGACCGCCGATATCTCCCACCAGATTCAAAATATGCAACAGGCAGCATCGGAAGGTGCAGGCGCGGTTGGGGCTCTCGCAGAAACGCTCGCCTCGGTCGAGGAATCGTCGGTTGCCGTCGCGGCTGCGGTGCGGCAGCAGGACCATTCCGTCACCGAGATTGCCCGCATCATGGCTGACCTCAGCGGCGAGGCCGCCGTGGCGCAGGACACCTCGTCGCGCACCTTCGCCCAGACCGAGGAAGCCAAGGCCATGGCGGAGGCGCTGCGCATCCTTGCGGAAGAGGTCGAAACGATTTCAGCCCAGTTCCGCACCGAAGCCGAGCAGTTCATGACGGTGGTCAACACGGCATCGGCGGCGTAAATCCTTCTCAGGAGGATGAACCCATGGCTGATCTCTCGACCCATATCCGCTGGCTGGACAGCCAGAGGGATGCGATGCTGGCCCTGCTGGAAACGCTGGTGAACACCGACAGCGGATCCTACGACAAAGTGGGCGTCGATCGGGTTGGAGACAGGATCACGGCGTATTTCGAAAGCGAAGGCCTTGCAGGCGAGCGCTTTCCCCAGGAAGCCGCAGGCGATGTGCGGCGTTTTCGAGTCGCTGGCCCAGGCAATGCGGCAGTGGTGCTCATGGGGCACATGGACACGGTGTTCCCCAGGGGAGAAGCCGCCCGCAGACCCTTCACCATCACGGACGGCAAGGCCTACGGACCCGGCGTCTGCGACATGAAGGCGGGTCTCGTGATCAATGCCTTCGTCATGGCGGCCTTCAAGCGCTTCGGCGGCAACCACACACCCCTCACAGGCCTATTCACCAGTGACGAGGAGATCGGCTCGCCTGCTTCTCGCGCCCTAATCGAGGCCACCGCAACGGGAGCAAGGGCTGTCCTCAACGCTGAACCGGGGCGCCCCAGCGGAGCCGTCGTAACCGGACGCAAGGGCGGACTCTTCCTCATCCTCGACGTCAAGGGCAAGGCCGCCCATTCCGGCGCGAACCACCAGGATGGGCGCAGCGCCATTGGTGAGCTCGCCATGAAGATCACCGAACTTCACGCGCTGACCGACTACGAGCGCGGCATCACCTGCAATGTCGGCCTGATCAGCGGCGGTCAATCCGTCAATACCGTTGCGCCAGAAGCCCGGGGAGAGATCGACCTGCGCTATGTCAAGGCGGCGGATCGATCCTTCCTGATGCAGGCCTGCCAGAGGATTGCAGAGACCGAACACATCCCGGGCACCAGTGCAGCGCTCTCGATCAAGGGAGAGTTCCTGCCGCTCGAACAGACACCGGCCAACCTCGCGCTGTTCAACACATACGCGGCAGCTGCGGCATCGCTGGGTCAGGCAGTCACGGGCGAATTCACCGGGGGTTGCGCGGATTCCGGCTTCACCTCGGCGGTCGGCACGCCATCGCTGTGCGCCACCGGCCCCATCGGAGCGCGTGGCCACACGCCGGAGGAATACATGGTCGTCGACAGCATGGTTCCTCGCGCTGCGGCGCTGGTCATGGCGATTGGTGCCTTGTCGCGCACTGGCGGCTGAACCGGATCAGGGGTCGTCGGCGAGCGGATGGAGGTCGCGCACCATCGCCTTGGCGCGTTCATCCAGCACATGCGTGTAGATTTGCGTGGTCGCGATATCGGCGTGACCCAGCAACTGCTGCACGATCCTGAGATCAGCGCCATTCTGCAGGAGATGGCTGGCGAAAGCATGCCGCAGCACATGCGGGCTGACGCGGTCTGCTCCCACGCCCGCATAGCCCGCAACCGTCTTCAGATCCCGCGCGAAGACCTGGCGCGGCAGATATCCCGACGCGCTCTCTGCCGGGAACAACCACGGCGATGGCTTGTCACCCGCCACGCTCGCCAGCAAGGCCAGCCAGCGGGCGACGGCTGTCTTGGCCACCTCCGTCAGGGGTACAAGCCGTTCCTTGCCACCTTTGCCCTTGATCGTCAGCATGAGCGTATTGGGGCGAATGGCATTGGCTGGAAGGCTGACCAGTTCAGAGACACGCAGGCCCGTCGCATAGAGCAGTTCCAGCAGGGCCGACATGCGTGCCGCCGCCATCCGGTCCCGGAAGGGGCGATTGCCATCATCCACGCCTTCCGCCGCCGCCGAGAGGAGCCGATCCACATCCGCGATGGACAGCACCTTGGGCAGGGAACGCCCTTGCTTTGGACCGGAAACGACAGTCGTCGGGTCGTCACCGCGATATCCTTCGGCATACAGGAACTTGTGCCATTGCTTGAGCGCGGACAGGTGCCGGGCCGCCGACGCCGCCTGAAAGCCCCGCCCTGCGAGTTCAGTGAGGTAGGCCCTGACATCCGCTGTCGCGGCATCCGTGGCTGAACGCCCCCTGGTGGCGAGAAACGCCCGGTAGTCCGCCAGATCCCGCCCGTAGGCCTCGAGCGTGTTCCTGGCCGCGCCACGCTCGGCTGCGATCATCTCCAGAAACGCTTCCTGCAACCGGTTGTCCGCTCCCACCACCGCCGCCCCTACTTGGCGTAGCGCGAGGGAGGAACAGTGACGGTCATTTCGCGCGGTGCGGGCTCCAGAACGGTGGCGAGCGCGAAGAGCGTGCCATAGACCGCGCCCGCGATCACGGCGCAGATCAGCACGAATCTGATGATGCTTGGCATGCGCCTACCCTATGACAGCTTTTGCCGCCGCGCCAGTTTCGCAGTGTCGCCACCCGTGCTAACGCAGCCGCCATGACGATCAATCAACCCGGGACGGCGCTCGAAGCAGCCGCTCCGGTCAAGGCAGCGGCGCAAGCCTTCAGGACCGCGATGCTCGATCACCTCGGTGATCGGTTGATCGTGCTCGTTGGCATGATGGCCTCTGGCAAGACCTCGATCGGCAAGCTTCTGGCGCAGCGCCTCGGCATTCCCTTCGTCGATGCCGACCAGGAGATCGAGACCGCCGCCAACATGACGATCCCCGAGATTTTCACGCGCCATGGCGAGGCGGATTTCCGCAGTGGCGAGCGCCGGGTCATCGCCCGCCTGTTGCGCGATGGTCCGCGTGTCCTGGCAACGGGAGGCGGTGCCTTCATGAGCGCGGAAACCCGGCAGGCGATCAGCCAGCGGGGCATCTCCGTCTGGCTGCAGGCCGATGCCGAGACGCTCTATCGCCGCGCCAGGCGGCGCAGCAACCGTCCGCTCCTGCAAACCGATGATCCCGAAGGCACGATCCGCCGCCTGATCGAGACGCGTTATCCCATCTATGCCGAGGCCAATCTGACAATCCTCTCCGAGGATGGCCCGCATGATGCCACGGTCGAGGTTCTGCTGACGGCGCTCGAGGCCTATTTCAACGCGCCTCCGCACGAGGGACTATCGCGATCATGATCCAGCCAAGCGCAAACTCCGCTTCAAGGCTCAGCGTCCCCGTCGACCTGGCTGGACGCAGCTACGAGATCATCATCGGCCGTGGCGTCCTGGCCGAGGCAGGCGCGCGCATCCGGGCGGTCTGTCC
>JANNFV010000326.1:0-2319 GCA_031380285.1 Hyphomicrobiales bacterium
GTAGTCCTTGCTCTCGCCGTTGCGCGTCACGGTGACAGTGGTCTTGGTACGGCGGCCATGGCTCGCTGTTGAATCAGGGTCGGAACTGGACAGCAGGTTCTTCACCGAAAGACGCCCGCCACCGCCTGCGGATTGCTCGCCCGCCTTGCGCAAGGCCAGTGAAAGGCTGCCGACCGAGCCAGCCAGCGCCAGGCGCTTGGCATCCTGCGGCATCACCTCCAGCGTCGCCGAGCGGATGGCGGCAGGCTTTTCGCTGCGCTGGTCCAGCACCTGGTCGATGGCGACCACGCGGACATTCTGCAGCAGCGTGTCGATGTAGCTCTCGTCCTTTTCGAGCGTGCGCGTCAGCATGACGTTGACGCGGTCGCCCGGCATCACCAGCCCGGCGATGCCCTGGGTCTCGCTCAGCGGCACGGAGACAGCCGTCATGCCCGGTGCGATCAGCGCGGAGAGGGTGGCCCGCTGGCCTGGTCCGGTGACCTTGGCGGCCAGCACGGGTTCGTTGGCGTCGATGGCATTGAGCACGACGCGCTTCTCGGCGGCCTTCAGGAACTCGGCCACGGTGGCTGTCGAACCTGGAGGCAAGGCCTCCGTCGGCCAGGGCACTTCCTTGAGATGGGCGGCGGTCAACTCCATGCCGAACCGCAGCGGGCCAGCCGCGACCACCACCGTGGTGGCATTCACCTGCTTGGTCGGCGCGACGGCGGCCATCGGCTGTGCCGGACGCATGCTGGCACGCTCCAGATAATACCGGCCACCAATGACGGTCGAGACACCGACCACCATGGCAATACCGACCATGATCACTGCTGGCTTCTGCATGACGCCACTCCTGTTTCGCATTGTCTCTGCGATTGAAGGGAGGATGCGCCCGCACTGGTCAAAGGAGAGGTAAACGTTCCGGAAAACCTGCCAGAAGAGTTAAATCTCATTTGCCATATCGAGTTGTCCCGATCCGGTTTACCCCGCGTTAGCACCTTCGAAACCGCTTGTTGACGCTGCCCAACGGCTGTCGCGTCTTCGTTCAAATTTGAATGATCATGAAAACCGCGTGTTGCGGTGAGACTCTGTTCACTGCGCCATGAAGCCAGTCGGAGGGTCGGCCATGAGCCGCGCATTCATCGATAACGGACAGTGGAGGCTGCGGGCGGAAAGCGCCTGCAATGCCGTCGTGCAACGCAAGGCCACGCTGCGGGTCAGCGCCTTGGCCGGTGCCGTGACGCTCGCCCTGTTCGCAGGGCCGGAGCTGCGGCTCGCGCTGCCGGAGGCGAATACGCCGCGTGCACCCCTTGTCAGCCAGCCCGAAATGGTGAGCCACAAGCCGGTGGACAGGGTACCGGGCCATGCCTCCATCGATCCGCTGGAAACGACGAGTTCCGCACCACTGCGCCCCCGGCTTGCACGGCAGGGTGCATCGGGTGACCTGTTCCATGCAGCAACGGTCGAGACGCCCAGGGCGCATCCGCCACTCGCCGTCATCGATGGTGCAACCTTGCAGGCGGGCGACATGACGGTGCGTCTTGCCGGACTGACCCTGCCCGCCGACGACCAGACCTGCCGCCGCCTCGACGGGCTGGCCGTGCCCTGCCTCGACCGCGCCAACAGCTATCTCCAGCTTCTGGTCAAGGGCCGCACGGTCGCCTGCGACCGCGCCGGTGTGTCCACTGACGGCATCGAGCAAGGCCGTTGCCGGGTGGGAGAAACAGACATCGCGGAGCAGATGATTCGCCAGGGCTGGGCCAAGGTTGCCGACGCCAGCGACAAGCGCCTCGTTGTGGCAGAATCAGCGGCACGCAAGCAGAAGCTCGGGATCTGGCGGGATTGAACCGGGCAATCGATTGGCTCCGTCACCCCGTCATGGCCGGGCTTGACCCAGCCATCCACGCTTCCGTGGAGCGTTTCAAGACGTGGATACCCGGCTCAAGGCCGGGCATGACGTCGAAACACTGGCGGATTGAAGCCAGCCAGAGACGGCGATTCAAACGTCGGATGTGATCGGCTACGGTGGCGAGAACGATTCGCACCCGGAGCCGTCATGAAGCGTCCTCTCGCCTTCTTCGCCCTCAGCCTTGGCCTCTCGGTTGCAACCCCTGCGCTGGCTGACTTCGCCACCTGCGTCGCAGGTTTGCGCTCGCAGGCGCTTGGGTCGGGCGTTTCCGCTGCGGTCTTCGACCGCGCCATGTCCGGCGTGCAACCCGATATGGATGTCATCAAGGCGATGAACAACCAGCCGGAGTTCAAGACGCCGATCTGGGATTATCTGGGCGCATTGGTGGATGATGAGCGCGTGGCGGAAGGCCGCGCCTTGCTGTCGCGCCA
>JANNFV010000332.1:0-5260 GCA_031380285.1 Hyphomicrobiales bacterium
ATGGTGATGGTCATATCGGCCACGAAGCGCATCACAAGGCCGGGTTCGGTGGCCTGGCGCTTGGATCGGTCGGCGTCGTCTATGGCGACATTGGCACAAGTCCGCTCTACGCGCTGAAGGAATCCCTGCACCACACGGCCAAGGACGGCATTGCAACCAATGTTGAGGTGATCGGCGTGGTGTCCT
This sequence comes from Hyphomicrobiales bacterium, assembly GCA_031380285.1. GTDB lineage: Bacteria > Pseudomonadota > Alphaproteobacteria > Rhizobiales > Beijerinckiaceae > JADCCX01. The sequence goes on from JANNFV010000332.1 coordinate 187, forward strand.
TGCTGATCTGGGCGTTGGTCATCGTGGTCACGCTGAAATACGTCGTTTTTATCATGCGCGCCGACAACAAAGGCGAGGGCGGCACGCTATCGCTCATGGCCCTGGCGCAGAGCAAGATGGGTCGCAACATGGGGCCGGTGTTCTTCCTCGGCGTCATCGGGGCTGCACTGTTCTATGGCGATTCCATCATCACGCCCGCGATCTCGGTGCTGTCCGCCGTCGAAGGGCTGAAGCAGATCGATTCGATCAAGGACACCTGGATCGCGTCCGACCGCTATATCGTCCTGTTCGCGGTGATCATCCTGATCGGCCTTTTCGCCGTGCAAAGCCGGGGAACCGGCAAGGTCGCGACCTTCTTCGGCCCCATCATGCTGGTCTGGTTCCTGACGCTCGCCGTGCTGGGCATCATGCACATCGGCGATGATCTCACGATCCTGAAGGCTTTCAGCCCGTACTACGCAGCGTATTTCCTGACTAACCACGGGATGGTCGGGTTGGCCGTGCTGGGCTCGGTCTTCCTCGCGGTGACAGGCGCGGAAGCGCTGTATGCCGACATGGGCCATTTCGGCCGCAATCCGATCCGTGCGGCATGGCTTGGCCTGGTGTTTCCAGCCCTTGTGCTGAACTATCTGGGACAGGGCGCTCTGATCCTGAAAAACCCCACCGCCATGGCGGACAAGAATTTCAGCCCATTCTATGCCATGGCACCCGATGGGTTGCTGGTGCCCTTCATCGCCTTGGCGCTTGTCGCCACGATCATCGCCAGCCAGGCCGTGATCACGGGGGCCTTCTCGCTCACCCAGCAGGCGGTGCAGCTGGGCATCCTGCCACGGCTGGAAATTCGCCACACCTCTGAGACACAGCGGGGCCAGATCTATCTGCCGCAGATCAACTGGCTGCTGATGATCGGCGTGCTGGTGCTGGTCGTGCTGTTCCGCAATTCCTCGTCGCTCGCCAACGCCTATGGCATTGCCGTTACAGGCGCGATGCTGGCCGATGCCGGGCTCTTCTACATCGTGACCCGGCAGGTCTGGGGCTGGAAGCCGTGGCAGTCTTTCCTTGTGGTCACGCCTTTCATCATCGTCGATTTCGTCTTCTTCGGTGCCAACCTGCTGAAGCTGTTGGACGGTGCCTACATGCCGCTGATCTTCGGCGCGGTGCTGATCGTCCTGATGTGGACCTGGGTGCGCGGCTCGCGCATCGTCTACAGCAAGGAGCGCAAGGACAGCCTGCCCGTGGCCGATCTCTTCCGCATGCTGGAGAAATCCCAGCCCGTGCGCGTCAAGGGCACCGCCGTGTTCCTCACCAGCGATCCGGAAAATGCGCCAGGCGCACTGTTGCACAACCTCAAGCACAACAAGGTGCTGCACCAGCGCAACATCATCCTCACCATCAAGACGCTCGACGTGCCCTGGGTGCCGGAGCACGAGCAGATCAAGATCACCCCGATCTGCAACGACGAGGTGACGCGCATCATCGCCAAGGTGGGTTACATGCAAAGCCCGCGCGTGCCGCGCATTCTCACCATGGCGCGGCGTCACGGCCTCGACTTCGACATCATGCAGACCTCGTTCTTCCTGGGCAGACGCACGATCAAGGCATCGTCGGCCTCCGGCATGCCGGCGTGGCAGGATGGCATCTTCATCTTCCTGTCGCGCATCGCCACCAATGCCACGGACTTCTTCCACATCCCGACGGGGCGTGTGGTGGAACTGGGCAGCCAGGTGACGGTGTAGCGGGACTTCCATAGCCCGCGCGTTTCGTGCCACTATTCCTTCGGAGACAAGAATGGCGCTGCGCAGACTCGATACAATGACTGTGGAGGAGTACCTGATCTGGGAAGCCGATCAGGAAGCCCGCCACGAACTGGTCGATGGCATCGCCCAGATGATGGTGGGTGGCTCCATCGGGCATGACGTCGTCAAATTCAACGCCAGTCTTTATCTCGGCAACAAGCTCCGCGGCAGCCGTTGCCGCGTGCACACATCCGACATGAAAATCCGGTGCTTCAACGACAACATTCGGTACCCGGACATCACCATAGCCTGCGGCCCGCTGGTGCCAACCGACCAGATGTCCAGTGATCCGCGTATGGTGTTCGAGGTTCTATCGCCCAGCACCCGCACAACGGATTTCCTCGTCAAGCTGCGGGACTACAAGACGATCCCGTCGCTGACAGCCTACGTGATCCTGTGGCAGGATGAGCCCCGGGCGATGGTCTACCGCAAGACCGGCGAGGGTTGGATCGAGGACGAAATCAAGGGCTATGACGGCATCATTCCGCTGCCGGAAATCGCCATCGATATGCCTCTCGCCGATGTCTACGAGGGCCTGCCACCGGTCAAGCCGCGATCACGATCGCGGAAATGAGTCGACCGTAATCCGCTTCCTTGCGGTGTGTCGTGCGCCGATAACTGAAAAAGCGCTGCTCGTCGTCATAGGTGCACAGCCCGAGATCGTTGATCGTGCCAATGCCCGCCGCCTTCAATCGCATCCGGTTGTAAGCAGGCAGGTCGAACAGCGCATGGCCTGGCTTCGTCGATGGCTTGAAGAAGCGCGCGTTCGAGACTTTCGCGGCATAGAAGCGCTGCACGAATTCCGGGCCGACCTCGTAGTTCGTCTGGCTCAGCATCGGGCCGATTGTTGCCGTCACGCCTGAGCGCGTCGCGCCAAGCGCCAGCATCGCCTCGATGGTGGCTTCCAGCACGCCTTTGAACGCGCCTTGCCAACCCGCATGGGCCGCGCCAATCACGCCCGCCACGGGATCGGCAAACAATACAGGACCGCAATCCGCCGTCGCCACGCTGATGGCGAGGCCGGGTGTCGAAGTCACCAGCGCATCGGCTTTCGGACGCTCGCCCTCCCAGGGACCGCGAACAGTGACAACATCGGGCGAATGCACCTGCCAGACACTGAGAAAACGCTCCGGGGCAACGCCAAGATGGGCGGCCATGCGCCTGCGGTTCTCGATCACGTGGGAGCGTTCGTCCTCAGACCCCAACCCGCCATTCAATGAACCGTAGAGCGGCCCGCTCGACACACCGCCTTCCCTGGTGAACCAGGCATGGCGCAGCCGGGGCATGGCGGAAAGCTTGGGGCAGGAGACAGGCGTGAGCATATGCGAATCTCTATCCCAAGTGCTGCGGCCAAGCCAACAGGTCAGGCATTCTGCCGTTCCTTCAGCAGCACGAAACCCAGCGCGAACATCACGAGAAGCACGGCGATCCCAGCGCGTTGCGAACCGCTGACCTGCGTGACCAGAGCCACGAGAATGGGGCCGACGAAGCTCGTCACCTTGCCAGACAGGGCGAACAGCCCGAAAAACTGGCCGATATCCTCACTGGGCGCGAGCTTGATGAGCAGCGAGCGCGAGGCCGCCTGCACCGGCCCTGCCACCAGCCCGATCAGCAGGCCAAGACCGACATAGACCCGCTCCGGCGTGGAGGCATACAACCCGTCGCCCGCCTGCGGACCCTGTACCGTGAACACGAAGAAGATACTCTCCCGCGTCGTTCCCATGATGCCCAGGCAGGTCAGCATCAGGATGATCAAACTGGCTCCGATCACAACACGCGAGCCAAGATGGTCATCCAGCTTGCCGCCCAGCCATGCGCCCAGGGTGCCCGTGACCGTCAGCAGAATACCGAACACGCCGATCTCGATGCTGCCCCAGCCAAAAACACCCGCCGCATAGATGCCACCGAAGGCAAACAGCGCCACAAGCGCGTCGGCATAGATCATGTTGGCCAGCAGGAAACGGGCAAGGCCCTGCTTGTCCCGCAACGACAGGATTGTCTGCCTGAGGCGCGTCAGGCCGGAGTTGACGGCGGCACCAAGCGCCATGCGACGGGGCCGATCCGGCACCAGCAGAAACATCGGCAGCACGAAGACCAGGAACCACACGGCGGACAATGGCCCGGTGAAGCGGTCGCCCTCCCGTGCCAAACCATCCAGCCCAAACAGTGGCGCGAGGCCCAGCAGCGTGCGACCGCTTAGCGGATCAGACGCCAGAAAGGCCAGCGTCAAGGCCAGACTGATCAATCCGCCGAGATAGCCCACGGCCCAGCCCGTGCCCGACAGGCGGCCAATCTGTTCCGGCGGCACCAGGGTGGGCATCATGGCGTTGTTGAACACGGTGGCGAATTCCGCCCCGATCAAGGCGATGACATAACCCAGCAGCGCGAAGGTCACGGCGTGCTGCGATCCCGGCACCGCGAACCACAGGATGGCGCAACCCAGCACGAGCATGGACCCGAAGATCGCGATCCAGGGCTTGCGCCTGCCCGCCTGATCCGCGATCGCACCCAGCACAGGCGACAGGAGAGCAATGCACAGCCCTGCAAAGCCGGTCGCGTAGCCCCACATCGCCTGGCCCTCCTGCGGCGACGAGGCAATGGCAGCTGCGAAGAACGGCGCAAAGATGAAGGTCGTCACCAACGTGAAAAACGGCTGCGCCGCCCAGTCGAACATCACCCAGGCCGCAACCGCTCGGCGTGGCGGATAAGGCGTATCCGTCATGTCCTGTCGAGATCGCGCAAGGCGCCCGCCGCAACGCTGACCTTGGCGAGCGACGGTTGTCCGGCCAGCATCTCACGCGTGGTGCGCTGGACACGGGCAAGATCACCCGCGCGCTTCGAGGCCCAAAGCGCCACGCCCGCTTCGCCTGCCCCACCCTCCCGCAGAGCTTCGACCGCCAGACCACGCAGGGCGGAGTCCACACCGTCCAACGCGCGGGTGATCGCCTGCCGCTCGTAGCTGTCTGTCGTGATCACCAGTCCTGCGGCCTGGCGAAGGCGCGGCACGTCAAGCGTCTGCGCCAGCGCGGCGAGTGTCTCGCGTGCCTCCACAGCACTGGCCTTGGCGCGTTCCGCCACAAGCGTCGCATCCGGCAGGATGGCAGACATGGACAGGCGCAGCATCTCGCCCGCAAGCTCCGGTGGCACACCCTTGGTAAGCCATGGGTTGTCGCCATCAGGCACGGCCATCGACGCGCCCGCCTTGAAGCGCTCGACCAGGGCGGCCAGCCCGGCTGAGAAATCGACATGGCGCATGAACCACATCATCCGCGCCACCG
>JANNFV010000377.1:0-2341 GCA_031380285.1 Hyphomicrobiales bacterium
GGCCAAGACACTCAGGGTATGAATAACAGGGCATACACACAGGCAGCGAGCGCGGTAGACCGCGTGCTGGTTGTTGCGGCAGACGCAGCAGCCTCCGCTCCCCTGTGCCTGGAGCTCATGAGGCGCGGTGCCAGCGTCTCAGCCATGGGCGAGATTGCCCAGGCGACCACCGCCGCCCGCCAGCAGCAGTTCGACGTGATCATGGTGGCTGCGCGTGAAGACGCCAACGCCACCGCGTTGCTGCTGCAGGTGCTGAAGGCGGAAGCTCTGGGCTCACCCAAGATTCTCCTGCTGATCGACCCGGAACGCGCCACCAGCTACGGCACGGCGATCTTCACGGCGGACGAGATGCTGGCCTCGACGCTCAACCCCGAGCGCATCGCGGATGCGACGGGGATCGGCGTCGAGACGGAAGCGCCCCGGGCCCAGAACCTGCCGGCGGTCTTTGCGGCACCATCCATCAAGATCCTCGCCCTTCCCGCCGGCATCTCGCGTGACTTGCTGCCCAAGGGCGTGGCGGAAGTCGAGCGCGGCGAAATTCCCGATGCCATCATCCTGACCGAGCCTGATGCCGATGCGGCGATCAGCGCCTGGATGTCGGCGGCGACCGCCGCTGTGGTGCCCATCATCGATGTCAGTGGCCAGAACAAGGATCGCGCGGATATCTCGATCGGGACCATGTCTGGCCTTGGCATCGCGGAAGCCATGGAGATGGCCAAGCCACTGACGACCCGGATGCGCCAGTTGCCCGAGGCGTATCACCGCACGCGCGATCCCAAGCACATGCTGCTGGCCCGGCTCGCCGTGCGTGATCGTGGCATGCAGGCCATGCGCAACCCGGGCCTCAAGGAAATCGTATCGTATCGTGACGAGACGGCCATTGGCGGCGTCCTGCACCAGGCGGAGGCGCTCGCCCGGATCGGGCTGTTGCAGCGCAATTTCTTCGAGAAGGTGCAGTGCTGCCCATCCTGCACCTCGGCGCGGCTGCTGGTGCGCGAGGAATGCGCGAAATGCCGTTCCGCCGATATCACGGAAGAAGCGATCATCCACCATCTGCGCTGCGGTTATCAGGGGCCAGAGCGCGATTTCCGCAAGGGTCGCGAACTGGTCTGCCCGAAATGCAGCCATCATTGCGAGCATTTCTCGGTCGATTACGACAAACCCGGCATGCTGGTGATCTGCAATGCTTGCCACCACACGACAGGAGAAGCCGAGGTCGGCTTCAAGTGCCTGGATTGTGACACGGGCTTCGCAGGCGACAAGGCGGCATCGCGGACATTCCATGAATTCGCCCTGACCGAGGAAGGGCGTCGCCAGGCGTTCGCTCCTCCCCTCTCCGGCTATGGCGAGACGGGTGCCTCCGAAAGCGGCGAGGGCGTGCGCGACAGGCTGCAGCGCTTCATCCGGAGCAATGCGCTGAAGGAAACGCCATGCGCCGCCTTGATGATCAAGGTCGATCCCGACCGCGAAACGCAAAAGGCCATTGGCGACAAGCGCTTCCATCAGGCCTTGGCGCTGTATGCTTCGGTCCTGCGCGAGGTGTTCGAGCAGGAAGTCGAGATCATCGAGTCCGCCACGACGTTCCTGGTCATGATCAATGACGAGAAGGCATCGAATGTCGAAACGTCGCTGCCGGAAATACGCCGCGAGCTGGAACAGAACCTGGCTGTTGACCTCCGGGCCCGCTACCACGTGTTCGGGCCGGACGAGATCGAGACGCTGCTGTAAAGTGGCTGGCGTTGTTCAAGCTTGCATCACTGTCGTGCGTCCTTCGAGGCTCGCTATCGCTCGCACCTCAGGATGAGGAGTTCTGTGATCGGCACGGGCTTCGGGAGTGGGGGGCTCCCCAGTACAATTCTCAACCGACCTCATCCTGAGGTGCGAGCGATAGCGAGCCTCGAAGGACGCACAGCGCTTCTGTGACGCAGCAAATTCCGGATGCGCTTCAGCGATCCGGCTCACTCATGACAAAAATTATCGAAGTGACGATCGCGCGTTTACGCCAGCCTGTCGACGTTCTGTCCCTGCCCTGCGGGCGCGGCAGCCTTGGCGGCTTCCGCTACCTGCTCGACGACCGCCACAATCGCCTGCTCGGATTGCGCTGCCATCTTCAACGCAGTGATGCTTGCGCCACCCTCGGCGTTGATCGCAGATCGGGTATTCGCGGAAAGTGATACGCCGTCCATTCTGGAGCCCTCGTTGAAGGTGGTGGCACCATATCATCACAGAGGTTTAAAAAACCCGTGGCAGGATTTCGGACAATTTGAACAAAAGCCGATTTTGGCCTGACATGCGCTGAGAATGGCTTTCCTAACCGTTCCTTCATCGCTGACAGGGTATT
>JANNFV010000389.1:0-4947 GCA_031380285.1 Hyphomicrobiales bacterium
AGACACTGCGCAGTTGGTGGGAACCCTTCAAGACAGAGCGCAGCATCGCCTCCGACGCCGACCCGCTGCGCTGCCAGATCCAGCAGTTCGTCCGCGTCATTCGCGGCGAGGAGGAGCCGCTGGTGTCCGGCGAAGAGGGCCTGAAGACGCTGAAGGTGATCAACGCTGTGCAGCGTGCTGCGAGGACCGGCGACAAGGTGATGGTGGATTGATCATGCTCGACGGCAACACCCGCATTATCGCCCATCTTGGCTATCCCACGGCCAGCTTCAAGGCGCCGATGATCTACAATCCCTATTTCGAGAGCATCGGACTCAATGCCTGCGTGGTGCCGATGGGAGTGAGGGCGGAGGATTTCGCCGCGGCGCTGCCAGCGATCTTCCGTTTCAGCAATGTCCATGGCGCCTTGATCACCATGCCGCACAAGGTTGCAGTGACGGCACTGCTGGACGAGGTGTCCACCGCAGTGAAAATCGCCGGATCGTGCAATGCCGTGCTGCGCCGGGCGGATGGTGCGCTCGTCGGCGACATGTTCGATGGCGAGGGGTTTGTCCGTGGTGTTCTGCGCAAAGGGCGCGCCGTGCGCGGGGCGCGGGCGCTGGTGATCGGATCGGGTGGTGTCGGCTCGGCCATTGCCGCATCGCTGGCCGGTGCTGGCCTTGCCGCGATTGGGCTCTACGACACCAGCGAACACAGCATGACGGGCCTGGCAAGCCGTCTGAAGGCCCATTATCCCGCCTTGCGGATAGTCACGGGCAGCAATGATCCTGAAGGATACGACATCATCGTCAATGCCACGCCGCTGGGCATGAACGAGGGTGATCCGATGCCGGTTGACGTATCGCGCATTGCGCCGTCCGCCTTTGTCGGCGAGGTGGTGATGAAGCGGGAAACCACTGCTTTCCTCGCAGCAAGCCTGGCCCGCGGCCTTGCGGTCCAGGTCGGTCTCGACATGCTCTATGAGCAGATACCGGCGTATCTCGAGTTTTTCGGGTTCCCGACGACCACGCCCGAGGCTCTTCGGTCCGTGGCACGCATCAGCTACTGAGAGACAGCCATGAAGACATCGATCGCCACGGTCTGCGTTTCGGGCAACCTGAAGGAGAAGCTCGAAGCCATCGCAGCGGCAGGCTTTACTGCTGTCGAGATCTTCGAGAATGACCTGATCGCCTATCCCGGCTCCCCCGCCGAGGTGAGGCGGATTTGCAATGACCTCGGGCTGACGATTGTTACCTGCCAGCCTTTCCGGGATTTCGAGGGCATGCCGGCGGAGAAGCGCCAGCGGACCTTTGATCGAGCCGAGCGCAAGTTTGACCTGCTGGAGGAACTGGGCACCAATCTCCTGTTCGTCTGCTCCAGTCTTTCGCCCGAGGCCCAAGGCGGTATCGAGCGATTGGCAGCCGATTTCGCGGAGCTGGGCGAGCGGGCGGCCAGGCGCTCCATGCATGTGGGCTATGAAGCGCTGGCATGGGGAAGGCATGTCCATGACTACCGGGACGCCTGGGAGATCGTGCGACGCGCCAACCACCCCCATGTCGGGACGGTGCTGGATACCTTTCACATCCAGTCGCGGGCGCTGGACCTTTCGGCCATTCGCAACATTCCGAAGGAGAAGATCCTGCTGGTGCAACTGGCCGATGCGCCCCGGTTGCAGATGGATTACCTCTCCTGGAGCCGCCATTGGCGCTGCCTGCCGGGCCAGGGTGACTTCGACCTTTCGGGTTTCATGGATGCGCTGCAGGCCACGGGATACGATGGCTATCTCAGCCTCGAGATTTTCAATGATCGCTTCCGGGCGGGATCTGCCCGTTCCGTGGCGCTCGATGGCCATCGGTCGCTGATCTGCCTGCTGGACGAGGCGTCACGCCGTCGGAAATCCCTCCTGCCCGGGGCTACGCCGATGCCTCCCCCTGCCATTGTGCAGGGCGTGGAGTTCATCGAGTTCTCAGCGGATGAGGCCGACAGGGCCGGTTTCGAGACCCTGCTCGCTGCCATGGGTTTCACCCGCACCGGAAGGCATCGCTCGAAGGATGTCTCGCTGTGGCGGCAGGGCGATATCCGCATTGTCGTCAACAGCGACAAGGAGGGCTTCGCCCATTCCTACCAGATCACGCATGGCACCTCGGTCTGTGCTCTGGGCCTCAAGGTTCCCGATGCCCGTGCCACCATCGCGCGGGCCACGGCGCTGCTGGATACGCCACACCGGGGCGCTGTCGGGCCGGGAGAACTCGATATTCCTGCCGTGCGCGGGCTGGGGGGCAGCCTGCTCTATTTCGTGGATGACAGCACGGCGCTTGGCCGCTGGTCGGATGTCGATTTCGTCGCAACGGGCGAGACGGATGCGTCGGCTGGCCTGCTGACAGTCGATCACATCTCGCAGACCATGCAATACGAGGAGATGCTGACCTGGCTGCTGTTCTACACCTCGCTGCTCGATGCGCAGAAGACGCCGAGCCAGGCGGTGCTGGACCCCGGCGGCGTGGTGCAGAGCCAGGTGATCGAAAGCGGCATTCAAGCCGCGCCCGATCAGGGCTTGCGCCTCGTGCTCAATGGTTCGCAGAGCAACCGCACGCTGTCCGCCCGCTTCGTCACCGATTTCTTCGGCTCCGGCGTGCAGCACATCGCGCTGACCACACGGGATATCCGCGCCACTGTCGCGAGCATGATCGCAAAGGGTGTGACGCTGCTGGCGATCCCCGAGAACTATTACGATGACCTCGAAGCCCGCACCGACCTTACCGTGGCCGAGATCGGCGCCCTGAAGGTGCTGAACATCCTCTATGACAGGGATGCGCAAGGGGCTTTCTACCAGGCCTACACCGCGACGCTTGATGGCGGCTTCTTCTTCGAGATCGTGCAGCGCGATGGCTATGCCGGCTACGGCGCACCCAATGCTGGAATCAGGCTCGCGGCCCAGGCACGGTTGGCCCGCCCGGCGGCCATGCCGAAGGCGTAAATGATTCGTCTTACCAGTGGCCATCACGATTGACCGTTTGGGCCGCAGCCCCGTCCCTCCCCCTTGTGGGGAGGGTGGCGAGCAGAGCGAGCCGGGAGGGGGTCGCGCTGCGCTAACCGGGGAGTTTGGCGCGACCCCCTCCCGACCCTGCGCTGCGCTCCGGGCCACCCTCCCCGCAAGGGGGAGGGATGAAACAGCGCTTTGACAGGTCAGTCGTAGGGTATTGGTATTAGCCGCCGCATGCGAGCAAAGCGGAAAGCTCCGGAGACAGCCCTGTCGACTGGATTGGCGTGCGTGAGCGAGGTGTCCGCGTCGCGGTTTCCTGTGCCTCCGCCATTACCGCGCGCAACCCCGCCATCACCGAGCAGATCACGGGCGCGCTGACGGATGGCGCGATCTTCTCGGCCAGTCCGATGAGGCCGACACCACCCAGGATCACGGCCTTGGCCCCATCCTCGCGGATGCAGGCTGAACAGGCTTCCGCCAGCAACTGGATCGCGCCTTCGGGATCACGCGCTATCATGCCCCCATCGGGTGCTACCGTACGGATGGAAGCGAGTTGGCCGAGCAGGCCACGGGCGTGCAGGCTTTCGCGCAGCATCGGCTCCCACAATGCGCCACCCGTGACGATGGAGAAGCGTTGGCCCCCCGCAGACGCCTCCCGTGCAGAGGCTTCGACCAGGCCAATCACGGGCACTGGAGAGGCCTCACGGATGGCATCCAGGCCAGGGTCGCCAAAACAGGCCAGCAGCACCATGTCGCAGTCCCGGCCATGGGCTGCGAAGGCGTCGATGGCGGCGTGCGAGGCAATCGCGAAGGTCATGCGGCTGGCGATATAGCGCGGGCCGAAGCGACCGTTGACAGCTGACAACCTCCAGTCTCGAGGCAAGGTCGTCTGGGCCAGGCCGCGCACCTTGTCTGTCATGGCGGTGGTCGTGTTGGGGTTGATCATCAGGAGTCGCATCGAAAATCCACTGGATGGGCGCAGGGATCACGTCCCGCCTTTTACGCCACGGATTCCTAGGGTAAGGAGGCATCCAGCTTTCAACAAGGGATGATCCGGTCTTGTTCAGTATCGCAGGGCGCAGCATTGGCCGAGAGGCCCCGCCCTTCATCATCGCGGAAATGTCGGGCAACCACAATCAGTCGCTTGACCGGGCGCTGGCGTTGGTCGACGCGGCGGCGGAAGCCGGAGCGCATGCGCTCAAGCTCCAGACCTATACGGCAGACACGATCACCATCGATGGCAGTCAGAGCGATTTCACGATTGGCGACAAGGGCAGCCTCTGGGCCGGGCAGAACCTCTACACGCTCTACCAGCAGGCCCACACGCCGTGGGACTGGCACAAGCCGATCTTCGACCGCGCGGCGAGCCACGGCATGCTGGCTTTTTCGACGCCCTTCGATGAAACGGCAGTGGATTTTCTCGAAAGCCTCGATGTCCCGGCCTACAAGATCGCGTCGTTCGAGAACGTTCATCTGCCCCTGATCAGGAAAGTGGCGGCCACGGGCAAGCCGATGATCATCTCGACCGGGATGGCCTCCATCGCCGAACTGGACGATGCCGTGCAAGCGGCGCGCGGGGCTGGCTGCAAGGCGCTGGTGCTGCTGAAATGCACGAGCACCTATCCGGCCACGCCGGAAAACACGAACCTCTCTACCATTCCCCACATGCGCCAGCTCTTCGGCTGCGAGGTCGGGCTTTCGGATCACACCATGGGCGTGGGCGCGTCGGTGGCGGCGGTGGCCCTGGGCGCCAGCGTGATCGAGAAGCACTTCACCCTGCGGCGTGCCGATGGCGGGGTGGATTCGGCCTTCTCGCTGGAGCCGGACGAAATGAAGGCGCTGGTGCTGGAAACCGAACGGGCCTGGGCGGCAATGGGGCAGGTGACCTATGGGCCGACCGAGGCGGAGAAAAAATCGCTGGTGTTCCGGAGGTCGCTTTATGTGGTCGAGGACATGCAGGAGGGTGAGGCGCTGACGCCGGGGAA
>JANNFV010000416.1:0-3347 GCA_031380285.1 Hyphomicrobiales bacterium
GTGCCTTCTTGAGATCGTCGCGAGGCCATATTGGATGCTGAGGTTGTAGAATCGGTTCTGCAGCTCTTCCAATGATATCAATGGCATGGGCTATGCTGACGTTTGGGTCGGACGTCCGGTAGTCTGTGATCAGATCATTCAGAGCTTCATATACAGATTTATGTTCTCCCGGTTTCGAATCTGTCCACATAATTGGTGTTGCATCTAGCCGCAAAACAATCGGCCGAAGCCGATTTTGGCGGATTAGATCGCGCGCCTGTTGAAGCTCCCTGACGCAACCTGATTTTGTTGGATACTGTGCCGACCAGAAGACCACAAAAAACTGCGACTTTGGTATTTCCTGCACTGAAATTTCTTCCCAAAAGGCCTCGCCTTGCTGACCTGTCTTGGAAAAGAGATAAATCCAATCATCTGGAAAGCTTTCCCAGACATCCTCGGCAAATTTAACGTTCTCACCTGCAACGGAGAAAAAAATTGGGTACATGCTTGACGTCCGACGACTGAAATAAACCAATGAGATAGCTAACGCATCCGTAGTACATTTTCAATCGTGAATTTTAGAACTATGAAGGCATGAAACCTACTTTACAAACAAGGCCTTCAACGACTGCACCGGATCACCCCTTCACCTGCTTCACCGCCTCGATCAGCTGCTTCAGGCTATAGGGCTTGGGCAGGAAGGCAAAGGCTTCCTGGTCCGCATCCGGCAGGTTTTTCTTAAAGGCTTCCTCGGCATAGCCCGAGGCGAAGACGAACTGGTAGTTGCGGCCGCGCTTCTTGAGTTCCGTGAACAGCGTGGGGCCGTCCATCTCGGGCATGACCACATCCGAGACCACCATGACGATCTCGTCCCCGTGGTCGTCAACCAGCTCCAGCGCCTCGACGCCGGTGCTGGCCTCCAGGACCGTGTAGCCGCGCGAGCGCAGCGCACGGGCGCCGAAGGCCCGCACGGCCTCCTCGTCCTCAACCAGCAGGATGGTGCCGTTGCCGGTCAGGTCCTGGGCCTGCGTCGGCTTGACCTCGTCGACCTTGGCGCTTGCCAGTTCCTCCGCCGTCACGATGTGGCGTGGCAGGAAGATGCGGAAGGTCGTGCCCCTGCCCACGGTGGAGTCACAGAAGATGAAGCCATCGGATTGCTTGATGATGCCGAACACCATCGATAGCCCAAGGCCGGTGCCCTTGCCGATGTCCTTGGTGGTGAAGAACGGCTCAAAAATCTTCTCGATCACATCGGCAGTCATGCCGGTGCCGGAATCCTCGACCTCCAGCAGCACATAATCGTCCGGCTTCAGGCCCTTGTAATTGTAGGCCGCGCTCTGGCTGTCCGTGACGTTGGAGGTGCGCATGGTGAGCTTGCCGCCACCGGGCATGGCGTCACGCGCATTGACAGCGAGGTTGACCACGACCTGCTCGAACTGGTTCACATCCGCCTTGATCGGCCAGAGATCACGGCCATAGCGGACATCAAGCTCGACCTTCTCGCCCAGCAGGCGCTTCAGCAGCATCTGCACGTCCGACACGGCATCGTTGAGCTGGATCACCTGCGGACGCAGCGTCTGGCGACGCGAGAAGGCCAGCAACTGGCGCACCAGCGACGCGGCGCGGTTGGCGTTCTGCTTGATCTGCATGATGTCCTGAAAGGACGGATCGGTTGGTCGGTGCGAGGCCAGCAGCAGGTCGGAATAGCCGATGATGGCGGTGAGCACATTGTTGAAGTCATGCGCCACGCCGCCGGCCAACTGCCCCACGGCCTGCATCTTCTGCGCCTGGGTGAACTGCTCCTGCAGGGCGCGTTGCTCGGTGGTGTCCAGCATATAGACGATGGCCGCCTCGTCGCCGCTGTTGCGCTCTGCCACTGGCGTCACGAAGACACGGGCGGAGCGCTGGTCGCCGGTCAGCACCACGTCAATCGGCGTCACGTCGGTCTGCCCCTCGCCCACCGCCTTCAAGGCATCCGTCAGCGCGGCGCGATCCTTTTCGGCCAGCGCCGCCGTGACGCTGCGGTCGCCGTCGGCGCCCGACTTGATGGTGTCGCCGAAGAGTCGCGCGAAGGACGCGTTGGTCTGGCTGATCTGACCATCCTTGGTGACCGTGGCAATCGCCATCGGCGTGTTGTGGAAGAACCGCGCGAAACGCACCTCAGCCTCCCGCCCCTCGGACGTATCCACGCCCTGGCTGCGGTTGAGCACGATGGTCCGCGATGGTCCCGCCACGCCATCATGGCCATAGGAAACACGGTGGAACAGCCTGACGGGCAGTGCCTGCCCGCCGCGCTTGCGCAGATCGAGATCGATGACCTCGGTCTTCACCTGCCCGGCAACACCCCCCACCGTCTCCAGCAGGGCCGACCCGCCCGATGCCATGATCTGCTTCAGCGTGAGGCCGCTGTCGCCGATGCTCTGGGCGATATCCTGGTCGAGCCAGCCCGACAGCGTCGCGTTCATGTAGGCGATCTTGCCGGAGGGATCGGCGGAGAAGAAACCGGCAGGCGCGTGATCGAGGAAATTGACGGCGTTCTGCAACTCCTGCACCGCACCCTCCTCGCTCTTGCGGTCCTGCGTCACATCGGCGATCGACCAGACGCTCTCGTGGCGGCTGTTGCGCTGGATGGGGCGAACCCGGATCTTGTACCAGGCAGCGGCGGTCTGCCCGTCGAGGCCGGGCGCCATGCGCACCTCCTCGGTGTGGGACCGGCGTTCGCGTGCCGCCTGAGCCAGGCGATAGACCGCTTCCGAGACATCGGATGCCCCGGTGAACAAGCGCTCGACCGGGCGGATCACGGTGCCTTCCGCCGCTCCTGCCATCGCCATTCCTGCCATCGCCATATACTGGTTGTTGGCATAGATCACCCGGCTCTCGGTATCGGTCACCAGAATGCCCTGATGCGATCCATCCACCACAAGCTTGGTGAGGTCGTTGCGGGCGCTGCGCCCGGTGATCTGCAAGGTGCCGATGGCGAACAGAAACAGGCCAAGCAGGCCAATCCCCGCCAGGCCGGTCAGGAACCACAGCATGAAATAGGCGCGACCATCCTCGGACAGGTAGAGCGAGGCCGCCAGAGCGCCGACGAGCAGGATCGCGAGCAGGAGAACAAGCAGCGCGTTGCCCTGCTTCTGGCTCTTGTCGATGGGATTGCTCAACGAGATATCGCTCATCCTGCGCTGGCTTGCCTCGGTTTGCCCTGCCTCTGATCCTTTCAGCGGGTTCAGGGCGATTCTGCCACCCTTAAATCGTTCGACCCGCTGGTTTTTTCGCCCTTCACGGTGGTTTGACCGGAATGCCGCCCCGAGACGGCACAGCAGACACCGCTTCAGGTGCTGATTCCGGCGTTCATGATTTCCGAATTG
>JANNFV010000441.1:0-14333 GCA_031380285.1 Hyphomicrobiales bacterium
CTGCGAGGAGCGGCTCGTCAATGTCTGGCCTGCGGTGAGCACGCTTCTGATGGATGGCTGGGTCGTACGCTTCGCCCATGGCTATTCCGGGCGGGCCAATTCCGCTTCCGCCGTGGTGCCAGGCGCGCGGATGTCAGGGGCTCTGCTCGATGAAATCGAACGGCTCTACAGGGAAGCGGGCCTCAAACCCTCGGTGCGGATCACGCCGCTGGCCGATGCTGCCGTCGAGCCGCTGCTCATGGACCGGGGCTACCGCATCAAGGATCGCTCGAAGATGATGGTCCTGTCGCTGCAAGATCGTCATCGCCTGGCCCTCGACGCACGGGTGCAGCTTGAGGCTTCACCCACCCGCCGCTGGCTGGACGGTGTCTGCCGCCATCAGGAGCCGTCAAAGCGCTCGTCGGAGCATCTCTTTGCCATCGTCGGGCAGTTGCGGGTTCCGGCGGCCTTCGCCACCCTCGAGATCGATAACGAGGCCGTGGGCTTCGCCGTATGCGCCATCGACAGGGGCTGGGCCGAGATCAGTTCGGTGATGCTTGATCCGGCGCATCGCGGCCAAGGTCTTGGACGTATCACGGTCGATGTCCTGCTGGCCTGGGCCGCAGGCCAGGGCGCGGCAAGGGCTTTCCTGCAGGTCGACGAAACCAACGCGGTGGCCCGGCGGCTCTATGCCAGCCAGGGTTTCCAGGACCTGTGCGATTATCGCACGATCACAAGGGATTGAGCGGGCATCAAGGCGTGATGCGGGATCAGAGCCTGACGCCCGCGTCCTTCACCACCTTGCCCCATCGCGCGGTTTCCGCCGTGACATAGGCCCCGAATTCCTTGCCGGTCAGCTTGATGACCTCGGAGCCGTTCTTCTCCCAGCTGTCCTTGATCTGCGGCGCATCCAGCGCCTTCAGCAACTCGGCGGTCATCCGGTCGATGATGTCCTGCGGTGTCCCGCGAATGGCCCAGAGTGCATACCAGGTGGAGACCTCGTAGCCATCGAGCCCTGCTTCCTTGGTGGTCGGCACATTGGGAATGGCCGAGGAGCGCTTGGGAGCCGCGACCGCGAGCGCGTTCAAGGTGCCCGCCTGGATCTGGTTGGCCGAGGAACCCAGACCGTCGAACATCAGGTCGATATTGCCTGCCACCAGATCCTGCATGGCGGGGCCGACACCGCGATAGGGCACATGGGTCATCTTGGTGCCGGTGGCGATCTGGAACAATTCGCCCGCCATGTGATGGACCGAGCCATTGCCGGAGGAGCCATAATTGTACTTGTTCGGATTGGCCTTCGAATCCGCAATGAACTCGGCCAGTGTCTTGAACTTGATCTTCTGCGGATTGACCGAGATCACCTGCGGCGGTCGCGCGATGAGTCCGATCGGCGTGAAGTTCTTCTCCAGGTCATAATCGAGATTGGGATAGATATGCGGCGCGATGGTGTGATGGGCCGCGCCGACAAAGAACGTGTAGCCATCGGGCGTGGCCTTGGCCGCCGCCGAAGCGCCGACCGTGCCGCCAGCACCGCCCCGGTTGTCGATGATGGTGCGCGTGCCCAGCACCTGGTCGAGATAGGCCGCCAGCGGTCGGGCAAAGGCATCAGTACCACCACCCGCCGGAAACGGGTTCAGCCAGGTGATCTGGCGGGCAGGCCAGCCGGTTTGTGCGATGGCCGGCATGGCGAGCAGGGAACCGGCAGCCGCAAGGCCGGATTGTAGCGCCTTGCGGCGGGTGATGCCGGAGACAGGGGTCGTCATGCGTTCCTCCCAGAACCGATGAAGGCCGCGGCCAGGGTTGACGCCCGGGCTCCTTGGCCGATTTATAATACAAAATACGTGTCACGTCTGCCGGGTGATGACAAGAGGCCGATAAAGGCTCCCCGCCTGCCCTCGCGGTCTTCGTTTGATCGCAACCTTTGCATCAGGTGGGGCTTGAGTTACTGAGGTCAACGCTGCGTGCCGGAAATCATGTCATGTCCAACCATCTTTTCGATCTCATCCGCTCCCGCATGCCGGGCCTGGACAGGCCCTTCGCGGAAACACTTGATGGACGGACCTATCTCTACGGCGATCTCCTGGAGGCATCGGCGCGCTACGCCAACCTTCTGATGTCGCTTGGCGTGAAACCGGGCGACCGGGTCGCCGTGCAGGTCGAGAAGAGCGTCGAGGCCTTGATGCTCTATGTGGGCTGCGTCAGGGCTGGCGTCGTCGCACTGCCGCTGAACACCGCCTACACCACCGCCGAACTCGCCTATTTCCTGGGTGATGCCGAACCCGCGCTGGTCGTCTGCGACCCTTCTCGCAAAAGCGCGATCGCGGAGGTCGCGGGTGCGGCCCTGGTGGAAACACTCGACGCACACGGTGCGGGAACGCTCAGCGACAAGGCCAGCACGCAGTCCACGGAGTGCGTAACGGTTTCGCGCGGTGCCGATGATCTCGCCGCGATTCTCTACACCTCCGGTACCACCGGGCGCTCCAAGGGGGCCATGCTCAGCCATGACAACCTGGCGTCAAACGCGCTTGCCCTGCAGAGCCACTGGCGCTTCACCTCAAGCGACGTGCTGCTGCATGCCCTGCCGATCTTCCACACCCACGGCCTCTTCGTGGCCACCAATGTCGTGCTGATGGCGGGCGCCTCGATGCTGTTCCTGCCGAAGCTCGATCCCGACGCGATGTTCCGCCTGATGCCCAGGGCCACCACCATGATGGGGGTGCCGACCTTCTATGTGCGGTTGTTGCATGACCAGCGCCTGACACGCGAAGCCGTGGCGCATATGCGCCTCTTCGTCTCGGGTTCGGCTCCCTTGCTCGCCGACACCCACCGCGACTGGAGCGCCCGCACCGGCCACGCCATCCTGGAACGCTACGGCATGACCGAGACCAACATGAACACCTCCAACCCCTATGAGGGGGATCGGGTGCCGGGCACCGTGGGCTTCGCGCTGCCGGATGTCGCGCTCCGCATTGTCGAGCCGGAAACCGGCAAGGCGCTGGCGCAAGGCGAGATCGGCGTGATCGAGGTGAAAGGCCCCAATGTCTTCAAGGGCTATTGGCGCAACCCCGAGAAGACCAGGGAGGAGTTCCGCGCCGACGGCTTCTTCATCACGGGCGATCTCGGCAAGATCGATGAGCGGGGCTATGTCCACATCGTGGGCCGGGGCAAGGATCTCATCATCACGGGCGGCTACAACGTCTATCCCAAGGAAGTCGAGACCGAGATCGACGCCCTGCCCGGTGTGCTGGAAAGCGCCGTGGTCGGCCTCGCGCATCGCGATTTCGGCGAGGGCGTGACGGCGGTGGTTGTCCGCAAGCCGGGTGCTGCGCTCGAATCTGCCGCCATCCTGAAGGCGCTTGAGCTGCGGCTTGCCCGCTTCAAGCTGCCCAAGCAGGTGATCATCGTCGATGACTTGCCCCGCAACGCCATGGGCAAGGTGCAGAAGAACGTGCTGCGTGAGCGCTACAGCGATCTCTATGGGTGATCGGCCAGCCATCATCCCGTTCTGGAACGTTTTTCAGGCCTGACTCACCGTCATCTTTACCACGCATTAACCCTGATTGCCCCAGGTTGGCTTGATCTCTTCATATCGAGAGCGGCGCGATTCCACCGGGAAGCCGTGCTGCATCCGAAGGAGGAACCGGAGCCAATGACTGCAGTCCCTTTTCAAGCCAGCCAGCAGCACCCTGAAGTGCGGATCGCGCTTGCCGAAATCCGCGTCTTTGCTGGCCAGATGCAGGAAATGACCGCACTGTTCGCCCGGGCTCAGGCCGACATGACGCGCCAGCTCACCACCACGACCATCCGGCTCGACAAGGCCGTGGAAGCCGTGGCGATGGGGGAAGCGAGGATCGCGGCCCAGATCGCGTCCTTCGACCGCATGGCCAACGACGCCCGCCGCTCCTCTGAGGCGCATGAACGCGCCATGCGGGACGTTGTCGGGGGTATCCAGCAAACGGTTTCCGATATCGCCACCGAAAGCTTCGGACCCCTGCGCAGCCATGTCAGCGGCGTGCTGCAGGAACTCGTGGCGGCACGGGACAGCATCGGCACAGTGACCTCGGATCTCTCAAACGCACTGGAAACATCCTTGCGCGCGGTGGACGCCAACGCCGCAGGTCTCATCGCGCAGCAGTCGGAGACGCTTGCCGCAAGGTTGGGTGAGGCCATGCTCGGCGGCGAGACCAGCCTGGCGAAGGCACGCGAAGCGCTGGATCATTCCGCGGGTGCCCTGGCGCACCGGATCTGGACGATCGCTGAGGCCCAGGACAGCAAGATGCAGGCCTTCGAGGCCCTCACCACCCGCTTCGAGGCATTGTGCGCCGCCGTTCCTGATCCCGACGCCCTCGCCCTCAGGGAGGCGCGTGACCAGGAGACGTCACAGCGGATGGAGTCGAATTCGAAGGCCCTCAACCTTGCGGCCTCCAAGATCGTCGGTGCCGCCATCGACATGCAGGGCCACAAGCAGGTGACGGGCAGCGAGGAGAGCGATCTGGCCACGCGGATCGATGCGCTTGCCAATCAGCAGGCCGAAATTGTCTCGGCGCTTGGCGGACTCACCGGGCTGATCGACACGTTGGTGATCCGGACCGTGGAGGATCGCAACGAGACCGTGACGGAAATACTGGATCGCATGGATCAGCTCCGGGACAGCATCGGCGTGATCCAGACCGGCTTTGGCCATGATGTGGTCACTGCTGCAGCCGATCCCCTGCAGATTGCTCAACAGAAACACGACCAGGCCATCACGGATCTCCAGCACCAGCTGTCGGCCATGGTGGGTGGGCAACAGATCAAAAACACTGCTCCCCGAGAACGCGCAAAAGCATGAGGTTTTTTGATGGAAACAGTGGCATGTCGTCTTGGACGGGCTTGACCCGTCCATCCACGTCTTCCTGCGGCCCTCAGACGTGGATGGCCGCGTCAAGCGCGACCATGACGTGTTTTCGTCAAGAAACGTCGCGCTAAGCGCGGCGCTGCCTGAGGCCCTCCTCGACCAGCCGGTTGGTTGCCGTTTCAATCGTCTCCCGCAGGCGCTCGAAAAAGACATCCTTGGGCAGGCCGGGCGGGATGGGCGGCAGAAATTCCATGACGATGGTGCCGGGATACTTCAGGAAGGTCCGGCGCGGCCAGAACACCCCGGCATTGATGGCTACCGGCACGACAACGGTGTTCAGCGCCTCGTACATATGCGCCACGCCCTGCTTGTAGGTCGGTTCCGCCCCCACAGGCCGGCGCGTGCCTTCCGGAAAGATCAGCAGCTGGCCACCCTCGGCCACGGCGAGTGCAGCCGCCTTGTTCATCGCGGCGATGGCATCCGCCCGCTTGCCCCGGTTGATCGCGACCTGCCCCGTGCGCATCAGGTAGAAACCGAAAAACGGCACCCACATCAGTTCCCGCTTGAGGATATAGCGCGGCTCGGGGAAGGACGCGGCCAGTGCCATGGTTTCCCAGGCCGACTGGTGTTTCGCGGCCACCATGCAGCCGCCCTGCGGGATGTTCTCCCGGCCCCGGAACTCCATTGTCACCCGGCAGATCACCGCATGAAGCCAGAGATTGGACCAGCACCAGGGGTGCAGCACCCAGAGGAAGAAGGTCTTGCGCGGCAGCAGCAGGGTGGGAAGCGCCAGCACGAACCACAGGATGTTGTTGATCACGAAGGCGATGTTGAAGATCAGGGATCGAAGGACGAGCATGGGCCTGCCGCAGGTTGCAGCAGCCTGCCCGGCCGAAGTCAGGCCCGCCGCCGGTGGGTGTCAGCAGTGATGTCGTCCGTCCGGGCGGGTGTCGTCAAGCGGGCGCGTGCGTAGGCGATCACGAACTTCGCATATTCCTGCCCCAGAATCTTCAGCAGCGCCGGATCACGCCAGTATTGCAGGCCATGCAGCCGCTCGGTCACCACGGGTGCCGCGATGAATTCCGTCTCCGGCATGTGCCGCCGCAGTTCCAGAAGCGCACGCGGCATGTGATAGCTCGACGTCACGACCACGAGCGAGCGATAGCCCCGGCCTTGCGCCCAGCGCCGTGTCTCGAGCGCATTGCCGACGGTGTTGCGCGCCTGGTGATCAAGGTCGACACAACAGGTGAGCCAGCTCTTGAGGCGCGGCGCTTTCTGCACAAGCTGCTCGACCGATATCTGTGTGCTCACGCCGCTGATCAGCAGGCGGTTGCCATGTCCTTGCGCCAGCCACCCCACAGCATCGGGGATGCGGTCGGCACCGCCCGTCAAGGCGACAATGGCATCGCCCCTGGGAAGCGATTGTGGTTCCCTGCGATCCAGCGACGACACGAAGCCAAAGAAACCGCCGCAGGCCAGGGAGAGGCCCAGCAGTGCGGAGGATGCAAGCATCCATACCCACCGGCGGCTGCGCCGGGGGCCGGGGCTGTCAAGCCGGACGTCGGAGCGTCCTGTTGCAAGACCTGCATCCATCGCGCCGCAGTGTCTCTCCAAATCGGGCCATAGCATGGCGTTTGACGCCAGGAAGGTTCAATCCAGGCCTCTCAGATTGCGGAAGACCGTGATCCGGGAGACGATGGCTGTCGTGATCGCCACGATGATGGCGATGACCACGACGGCAAGATAACCCCGCAATCCTAAAGCAAAGGTTCCAAACAGGGCCTCAAGCTGGTCGCCGCCGGGCGTCGCGTTCCAGCGTGCCGCCGTGAACCCGGCAAACCAGAAGGTCAGCATGGCCGCCACGCCGCCGATGGCTCCGCCGCGCAAGCCCAGGCGCAGGAAATGCTTCTGGAATTCCCGCGCGATGAAATCATCCGTCGCGCCCACCAGATTCAGCACCTCGATGATGTCGCGGTTGCCCGCCATCGCGCCCCGCGTGGCGAAGGCGATGGCCAGCGCCGTCGCCACCAGCACCAGCACCATGATCAGCACGCCCACGATGACCATCGCGCTGGCCATGGCACCGAGGCGCTGCAGCCACATGCGGTGGTCGTCGAGCGTGGCGGAGGGGGCCTGCTCGGCCAGTTGCCGCCGCAGGCTGGCGAAATCCGGCCTGCCGCTGACCTTCAGCTCGATCAGGCGCGGCACCGGCAGTTCGGCGATATCGAGCCCGGCTCCCAGCCATGGCTCCAGCAGGCGTTCCGATTCGCGTTTGTTGTAGACCTTCACCTCGCTGATGCCCGCAGTTGCCTTCGCCAGCGCTTCGGCGCGGAGCACATCCTGCTCGATGGCGCGGCCCTGGCGGGGACGCACCTGGATGGTGGCCTCCCGCGCGATGTCCGCCCGCCAGCTCGTCGAAGCCGAAGCGACAAGCTCAACGGTGCCCGCCGTCATCGAGGCCAGGAAGGTCATGATCGCGACCACGATCACCAGCGCCTTGCCCGCGATGCTGCCTGCTGCCAGCAGCGGCGTATCGCGACGGCCAGGCTGCCCATCGGGAATGTGCATGATCGGAGGAGGCGGGGCCTGGGAGGGCGTTGCAGCGGACATTGGACTATTCCTCGATCCGCATGCGGCCTTCGGTCAGCACCAGGCGGCGTTCGGGAATCTGGTCCATCAGCGCCCAGTCATGGGTCGCCATCACGATGGCGGTGCCCAGCTTGTTGAGCTCGGTGAACAGGCGCACCAGCCGCTTGGCCAGAACGGGATCGACATTGCCCGTCGGCTCATCCGCCAGCAGCAGGTCGGGGCGCACGATCAGCGCCCGGGCGATGGCCGTGCGCTGCTTCTCGCCACCCGACAGGATGCTGGGCGGCACATACATGCGCTCGCCAAGGCCGACCCAGCGCAGCAGCTCGATCACCTCGGCACGGTAGCTGTCCTCGTTCTTGCCCTGCACCCTCAGCGGCAGGGCGACATTCTCGTAGGTCGTCAGATGGTCGAGCAGGCGAAAGTCCTGCAGCACGACGCCGACCTTGCGCCTCAACGCCGTCACCTTGTCCTTGTCCATGCGGCCGACATCCTCGCCGAAGAGATGCACGAGGCCGCGCGTTGGCTTCAGGGTCGCCAGCATCATCTTCAACAGCGTCGTCTTGCCCGAGCCGGATGGACCGGACAGGAACTGGAAGGACTTCGGCTTGATCTCGAAGGAGATATCCCGGAGGATTTCCGCACCGAGCCCATAGCGCAGGCCGACATTTTCAAAACGAACGAGCATTGTCTCCTGTCTGGACCCTTTTGTGCGCTGAAACCACTGTCTCCCCGAATCATTCGCATCAGGGGATCAGCAGCTTTAACCGGGGATTAACCATATTCGGGAGACGAAGCACAGGTGGGCTGGCACGGATCCTCGCAACGCATCACCGCAACGGATCCGCGTTCTCCCGACCAGTGACCTTGGACGTGGTGACCGATGGACATCGTCTGCCCGGATTGTGCGGCAGTTTACGAGATCGATGATGCCTCCGTGACGGAGTCGGGGCGCAAGGTGCGTTGTGCTGCCTGCAGCACGGTCTGGCGGGTGTTTCCCGCACGGTTCGATCCGGAGACGGGCACCTATCTGACGCCATCCCCTGCGACTCCCCTGCCGGAGCAAGCCGCGCGGCAGGAAACGGACGCAGTGCAGGGTCAGGATGCGGTTTCGCAAGACACCGCATCAGCGGACTCTCCCGAGCCTGTGGTGGCGACTGTCGAAGCGCCGGCTGAATCTCCCGATACCATACCCCAGTCTCCCCGGGCGAAATGGCAACGCAACACGCCCTCCGGAAAGCAGGGTCACACGCTCAAGAGCCGAATCCTGTCCTGGCCCACCGGAGCCATTGCGGCCACCCTGCTCATTGTCGCCGGAGGGCTGCACCAGCGGGTGCAGGTGGTGAAATACCTGCCGCAGACGGCGGGTCTTTACGCCGCCATCGGCCTCCCCGTGAACCTGCGCGGCGTCACGATCAGCAACATCGGCAGCCGCCTGATCGACGACAATGGCGTCGTGGTGCTGGTGATCGATGGCGATCTGCTGAATGCGACGGACCAGAATGTCCGGCTTCCCCGCTTGCGTTTCGCGGTGCTGGGCAAGGATCGCCAGGAAATCTACGCCTGGTCCGCCCAGGCCGATCAGGCCAGCCTGAAACCGGGCGAGAAGATCAATTTCCGCCGCAGGCTGGCGGCCCCCCCGACCGATGGACAGGATGTCAGCGTGCGCTTTGTCACGGCCTCTGATATCACGTCAGGATTCAAGTAAAGGTCGCCCACCATGTCCGGTTCAACCAATCCCGTGATCCGCGTCCTGTACGACGAGGCCCGCATCGCGCGGCGCAACGACGAACTTGCGGCGGCGATCAAGGCCCGCAATCCCAGCAACCTGCTTGTCGTCGCCGTCCTCAAGGGCAGCTTCATGTTTGCCGCCGACCTGATCCGCGCCATGCACCGCATCGGCATGGCCCCGCAGGTCGAGTTCATTCATCTCTCGAGCTACAAGACGGGCATGGTCTCCACCGGCAAGGTCGATATCCTGCGCGACATCGACAGCCCTGTGGATGGGCGAGACGTGGTGCTGGTCGATGACATTCTGGAGTCCGGCCGCACGCTGGCCTTCGCCAAGGATCTCATCATGGCACGCGGCGCACGCACGGCGGATATCTGCGTCCTGCTGGAAAAGCCGGGCAAGCGGGCAGTCAACATCAAGGCGGAGCATGTGGGTTTCATCTGCCCCGACCTCTTCGTCGTGGGCTACGGCATGGACGTCGCCCATGCCTATCGGCAACTGCCCTATGTCGGCGTGGTCGAGCATCTGGCCGATGACAAGCAACTCGAGATGATCTGAGGACAGACAATGGCACGCATCCTGATCGCGGAAGATGACGAGCCAGTGCGCGGCTTCGTGAAGCGGGCGCTGGAGATGGACGGTCACCAGGTGATCGCCGAAGCAGATGGTGCCGCCGCCCTTGACCGGCTGACCGACGAGCGCGGCGCGTTCGACATGATCCTGTCGGATATCCGCATGCCCCTGATGGATGGCATCGCGCTCGCCCTCAGCGCGGGCCGGGACTTCCCCCATGTGCCGATCCTGCTGATGACGGGTTTCGCCGACCAGCGCGAACGCGCCCATGATCTCGAAGCCATCATCGAGGATGTGGTGACGAAGCCGTTTTCCCTCGCCGAAATACGCGCCGCCGTAGGCAAGGTTCTCGCCAGTGGCAAACGCGGGGCAGCAGCGGCCTAAAGCCCGCAGTTGACCGCAATCACGGCGTCACGCCTTGCCGCAGCGACATTGCCCGTCGGTTTGGCCGGATCAGCCTTTGCCAGCACAATCTGCTGCCGGAGCAGGAAAGCCGCGATGTCGTCGGCTGAGGCAAAGCGGTAGCGCGAGGCAGGCACGACACCCGCCACCTGGCGGCGAGCGCCCGGATCATCCACCACGACGCCGACCAGGGCACCCGCGTCATCGAACAGCGCCGCTCCGGCACCACCGGGCTGCAACGGGGCCGCGATCCGGTTGGCTCCGCTTGTCGTGGCCTGGGCGAAGATGCCGCCGGGTGCAGCATTGATCCAGGCCTGGCTCACCACGGTCAGGTTCGCCTCGGGCTTGGTGCCAGCACCCAGGGCAAGGGCCGCTCCGGTACGGGCAAGCCCCTCCACCTTGAGCAGCACCAGGCCTGCCGTGCTGTCCGACACGACGACCCGCGCGGGCGTCTTGCGTGGACCGGCGGTCACTGTCTTGCAATCCTTCGTGGCGCTCTCCGCTGTCAGCATAAAGCCGCCATCGAGGACGATGCCGGAGGCCAGTCTCTCGCGTGGTGCAGCCGGGAGTGCTGCCGCGCCTGGCAATGCAGTTGGCGGGATGGCGGGTCTTTGAGGCGTTCCAGTCGGAGCGGTTGCAGCCGTGCTCGCCGAAGGAAAAGCCTCGAAGCTGTTGGCGACCGAAATCACCAGGCGGTCCATGTCGGCGGCCAGCGCCTTGTCATAGCTGATGGCAAAGCCGCGGATGGCTCCATCCGCGCCGCTGGTCATGCGCCGATAGAACTTGCCGGTCGGCGTTTCTCCCGCCACCACAAAGAAATCGGGCCGCAGCAGCTTGTAGGTCACCTTGCGGGCGGGATTGTTGGACACCAGCGCCTTCTCGTAGAGCTGCGCCAGTGTCTCGCCACCCGCCGCAACCGCCGTCGTATCGAGCGTGGCCTTGCCATCGGCGGTCTGCCAGCGGCTACCGCCTGTTGCGATCGGCTCGCGCTTCGTGAAGACGCCTTGCGGCACGCCGATCTTCGCCCCTGTCCTTGCGTCGTCGAGAACGGCGAATTTCAGGCTGGCCCGGATGGCATTGGCCTTGGTCGCCAGCAGTTGTCGGGTTTGCGGCGTCAGGATGCCATCAATGGCGAGCGCATTGTCGCGCTGGAAATTCTGGATGCCCGCGAAGGTGAGCGAGCCAAAGCTGCCGAGGGCTGCGCCCGTGAAGGCCGCCGCAAAGCTGAGATCCCGCTGGATGGCCCGCCGTTCGGCCTCGGGCAGCGCCTCGAACGCCTGCTGTGCCGCCAGCATGCGCGGATCGGGTTGCGCTGCGGGACGGGGTGCAGCCGACGGGGCAGGGGGCGGCACTTGGGCTGTTCCCACCGATATCAGCGTCAGCATCAGGGCCGTGCTGGCCAGAATCGTTTTCATCGTGGCCGTTTTCATGGCGGTTGCTTTCATGGCGATCAATCTGCCGTGGGCAGGCGGCGCAACGTGAACTCGATGGTGTCGCCCTCAAGCACGCGCCAGCTCTCCACTTCGGTCATGTAGGCGGCCTTGGGAAAACGGGAGAACCACTCCCGCGCCTTGGCGCGCGCATCCTCGCGAGGCAGCGTGAAAGTCTCCCGCCGCCACGGACTGTCCCGCCTCGGCCGCGCAGCCGTCCGTGACAGATCCTGCCTGGCGCGGATCGCCAGATCGCGGGGATAGCGCTCGGTGCTCGAAGTCATGTTGGAACTCCACGCTGTCACTCCGGTGAACCTGCAATCGCAGGCGGGGAGAGTCAATCACACTCGTCAAGCGGGTGTGCCAAGGACCGCCGATTGGAGGATCAAATCCTGTCTCTGCGGGTCTTCTGGCAACCCCTCTTGCAGCCACAACGCTGTCGCCGCCTTCAACACGCGCCCCATGCGTGGGCCTGGTGGCACGCCAAGCGCGGTCGCAGCGGCGCTCCGGAAGGGATTGACCGGTGGGTCGGCCAGAAGAGGTGCCGCCGCTCTCAAGCTGCGCCGGACGCATTGCGACGAGAGCCGCTGCCGTGCTGCGCCGAGCAGGCGGGCATCCACGAATCCGGCAGCTCCTGCCCGAAACACCAGAGATCGTAGCGTAGCTGGCGAGAGTGTTTCCACTCCGGCCTCCGTGGCGAAGGCATGGGCGACCGCAAGGCGCTCTGCCTCGGCATTGGACAGTTTCAGCAAGGCCTGCAATCCCACCGGCGCATCGGTGAGCGCTGCCAGCCGCAGGATGGCATCGGCAGGCCGCTTCAGCCGCATCTCGATAAAGGCCAGATGATCGAGGGTGCCGATATCGATGGCAATTCCCGGAAGCATGGGCTCGGTGATCCCCAGCATGTCCATGCGGCGCAGCACGGTCTTCGCACCAGGCGCTGCCAGCAACTTCAGCAACTCCTGGCGAATCCGTTCGCGCGAAAGCTGTTGCAATCCCGTCGCCAGCCTGGCGCAGGCGATCTCGCCCTCCACATCCGGCTCGTCCACGCCGTGGCTGGCATGGAAGCGGAAGAACCGCAGGATGCGCAGATAATCCTCGCGAATCCGGGCCTCGGCATCCCCCATGAAGCGGATCAAGCCTTCGGCTGCATCCTCTAGCCCCGATGCATAGTCATGCACCACGCCATCTTGCGACAGCGACAGGGCATTGAGGGTGAAATCCCGCCGCATCGCGTCCTCGCGGAAATCGCGGCTGAAGGCCACGACGGCATGTCGTCCATCGGTCTCCACGTCACGCCGCAGTGTCGTGACCTCGAAGGGCAAGCCCTCGATGATGACCGTGATCGTGCCATGGGCGACACCGGTCGGCACGGCTTTCCAGCCCTGTCGGACGGCAAGCGCCATCACGGCATCCGGCAGCATGGTCGTCGCAATGTCGATGTCGCCCACGCTGCGGCCCATCAGGGCGTCCCGCACCGCGCCGCCCACGATCCGTGCCTCGTCCCCTTCGGTGTTGAGCGCACCAAGCAGAGCGGCCACGTCCGGACGCTTGAGGAGCGCCCGTGCGGCCCTGTTACTGCGGCTTGAACTGGCCGGGGACAAAGGTGCCGTCCTTCTCCACATGGCTTGGCACGAAAGTGCCATGCTCCACCCTGCGCTGCGTTCCCAGCGCGATGACGCCCGCGATGCACAGGCCGAGCGCCACGATGGTCAGCCACGACAGCGCCTTGCGGGACCAGACCTCCGGATGCAGCGGATTTTGCCCTTCCAGCAGCAGGTACAGGGAAAAGCCTGCAAAAGGCAGCAGGAACAGGATCAATCCCTCAAGGAGTGCGCGGAGCATACAGCCTCAGCCAGAGCATGCGGATGATTCCCGCGGTCACACCCCAGATATAGTGATCGCCATGCGGGATAGCAAAGTATCGCCGCATCTGTCCCTGCCACTCCCGTTCATGGGTCTGGTGATTGGCGCAATCCATGACGAAGGCGAAGGGCACCTCGAAGACGCCGTCCACCTCGCCGGCATTGGGTTTCAGCGGCGCTGCCGCATCCATCAGGGCCACCACGGGCGTGATGCGAAAGCCGGTTGTCGAGAAATACGGCCCCAGAAAGCCAAGTGGCGTGACGTGCCGGGGCGCGAGGCCGATTTCCTCCTCGGCCGCGCGCAAAGCCGCACCCAAGGGGCCGTCGTCGTCCGCATCGATCCTGCCGCCGGGAAAGGCGATCTGTCCGGAATGCTGGCGCAACCCCGCCGAACGCCGGGTCAGGAGCATGGTCAGGCCTTCCTCCCGGGCCAGCAGCGGAATCAGCACCGCCGCGGGCTTTGCCGCCGCGAGAAGCTCCGCCGGGGGATTCATGCCCGCGATGGCCAGATCGCTGTGGGCACTGTCCTCCGGAGCGAAGCGCGCCTCGGTGTAGAGCCGCGCACGGGCCAGCTCCGCCACGTCTTCCGCCGTGAAGGCAAAAGAGCTTTCCGCTCTCATGGCAGCCCCTCGATCTCGCTGGCTGGGGCCATCGGAAAGAAAACACCGGCCGATTCGACGCCGAACTGGGATACGCCATCAATCATCCGCGTCAGCGCCCGTTCCGCCAGTTCGAGATAGACCGCCCGGGTCGCCCGCGCCCAGAGACCGCCGCGCACCAGCACATAGGGCTTGATGCCGCCCATGGCGTCCCGTTCGAAGCGCAGCGGATGCTCCGCTGATGCCCTCACGGTATCGTCCACGTTGGTCCTGAACGTCAGATCACCCCCATTGATCATCAGCTCGACGGCGGCGAAAGGCGCA